>JAZQUQ010000356.1:0-2131 GCA_045631365.1 Eubacteriales bacterium
TTGAAGCTGACCGCCGCCCCACGGAGAAGCATACTGACCACGGACAGCAGGATCGCGTTGCTGAAAAAGGTTCGTGTTCGGTTCAAAAAAATCCCCCCAACCTGTCGGATTCATCCAAGCATATGCGGGGGGGAGATTTTATATTCGGTTTGTGGGTATTGCGGGGGGATAGATTGGGATCTACCCTATTAATTCTACCTTAACGTCATGGTTCGTATTATTGCAATCCAGCATAATTTCCAATAGCATTAATACCGTTTCATCACCTAAATCTTTTTTGCTTTTCTTATAATTAATCCATTGAATCGTGATGGGTTCGTTATATTCGTGAACATTAAAACCGCCGCACAGTAAATCATCAAACGCGTTTAAATTATGCCCTGTTTTCCAGTTCAAATTCTTTGTCAATAACTTGTCTATTTCATCATAGAAGCCTTCCATGTCAGAAAAGTTATTGCCATCCAATATGAATGTTTTCATAAAAACACCTTCTGCATTCTACAAACTCAAGTTTACCTTTTTTTCATTGTTCACCGTCTCAGCATCCGTTGGAGGACGCCGTCGGTGTGGGCGTAGAGGACTTCAAAATCCTCCGCTGTGATGGGGGAGAAAACATTCCACGTCTTTTCCGCCAATGCCGCAAGTCGGGGGCGAATCAGATCGAACTCTTCCCTTGCACTTTCCTCGTTGGAAGGCAGCGGGACGGTTCTGTCTCCCCATACGCAAAGCTGACCGCCGATGACCTTGCTGTCTTCGGGAACCGCAATGGGTGTCTCATAAGCGGGAGATTTCGGGGAGATACCCCGCCACGTAAAGATATTCCAATTGAGGATATCCTCCACGGGCCAATGGGGACCGTGGGAAAGGACGTACAGCGGAACCCATGAAGTATTCAGCACGGTAAATCCGCTGTCCAAAAGCTCATTGGGAAGCTGATAGTAGGACTCAAACTCGCTGACGATGACGTTCTTGGAGATGAGGTGATTGTATTCCTTGGAGAACCCTTCCCAGATCACGGGTCGCTTCCCTTTTGCGAGGACGTAGTCCGTCACCCGCTTCAGAAAATGGGCGTACAGCTCGTGGACGTCCTTGATGCCGTGTTCCTTCATATAGTCGGCACAGCCCTTGCAGACGGGCCACGCACCAAGGTTCGCTTCATCCCCACCCAAGTGGATGTAGGGTGTATCGGGGAACAATGCCATCACCTCGTCGATGAGAGCTTCCAGAGCAGCGAAGGTCTTCTCCTCCGTGCAAATCACCCCGTGCTTGGTACCGAAGATTTCGGGATAGGTGAGGGTGAAACAGGAGCAATGCCCGGGCATATCGATCTCGGGTACAATGGTAACGGATCGGTGTGCGGCGTATTCCGTCAATGCGGCAAGTTCTGCCTTGGTGTAATGTCGGTTTTCCGACGGAAGCTTGGGAAGCACATCGGAAGGAAGCGTATAGCTCTGGTCATCACAGAAGTGAAGCTGCAGAATGTTGATTTTGTAGAGATAGCAAAGGTCGATGGCATCGTAGAGATAGGTGACGGGATGCCATTTTCTCGCCAGATCCAGCATCAGCCCCCGCCAGTTGGACTGAGGTTCGTCACAGATATGCATAATGGGAAGCGATCCCCCTGTTTCTCCCTTTTCAGCCGCCAGAAGAAGGGATGCAAATCCATAGGAAAGCCCTTCTTCGTCCCGTGCGGCGATTTTCACGGTACCGTCGGGAGATGCGATGAGGGCATAACCGCCCTTCGGCAGACTTTCGTCTTTTTCGAGGGTGAGGATTCCCTCGCCTATTTCTGCAGAGGTATGGAAAATCACGGAAAACACACGGTCCGCGTAATCGATAAAGGTGCGGATCGCCCAACCGACTTTCTCGTCGGTAAAATTGCCTTTGTTGATCTTTCCGCTCAGGGAAACCCGTCCGATTCCGCCGATACGGGCAGAAAGGCGGGGTGTGGGAAGGATATTATACATAGTAACCTCACAATCTCATTCGCCGGCAACGTCGATGCCCAGCTCCTCGTCAATATATGCTTTGATCTTCTTCATATCCACAAGCATATCCTCTTTTTTGCGGGGATCGCGGAGGAGAGCGGCGGGATGGTACACCGCGGTCATGGAGTAGCCGCCCTTTTTTA
>JAZQUQ010000357.1:0-1517 GCA_045631365.1 Eubacteriales bacterium
GATGTCGGGCCAGATGGAGGAGCAGTCGTGGATGTATTCGCCTTCCGCATACATCAGTTCACCGATGTCGCCGCGGCGGTAGCGTTCCCGCATTTCCCAGCGAACGGGGGTGTAGCAGTAGTTTTCCGCATAAGCGTAAACCTTGCCGGTACGCTCAACGGCTTCGATCAGCTCTACCGCTTCCTTCATGTTGGCGCAGGTGAGACATTCGGTCATGATATGACGTCCGCTTTCGAGAAGACGGATACCGAAGGTTGCGTGCTCGTGAGCATAGTTGGCAAGGATAACCGCATCCATATCATGCTGGATAAAGTCGTCAAAAGAAGGGTAATACGCTACGTTGTAAAGTCCCGCTTCTTCCGCTTCCTTGCGGACTTTGTCAAGAAGGGGGAGATACTTGTCGCAGACCGCTACAAGCTCCGCGTAGGGATTGTTCAGAAGCTGACGGATAGCACTCATACCTCGACCGCCGCCGAATACGCCGATTTTCAGTTTTGCCATGATAAAATCTCCTTTGCATTTATAAAAATCAATGGAAAAAACAGTTGATTTTGTTTCGTGGAAATGATATAATAAACCCATTGTCTAACCAATTATATCATATAAAAAAGTTTTTTGTAATGTATTAATTCAACAATAAATCGAAGGCGTTTTTGTTGAATTTGACAGCATGAGCAGCTCGGAAAGGAGGATGGGATTTGAAGGACGAGAAATATACCGAAATCGCTCAGAAGCTGGGTGTTGCCAAGTCTACGGTGAGCCGTGCCGCCCGTCATTGCAGCGGCGTGGATGCGGAAACAAGGCGTGCGGTGCTTCGCTATATCGGCAGGACGGACGAAGGAAAGGCAGACGGCAGCAAATGCCTGATTTACACCATCGTTCCCGATCTTCCCGTCTATTTTTGGGGAAGGCTCAATACCGGCATTGAGGATGCCGTGGTAAACGATACCGTTCTGCACCTCAGCTGGAGAGATAAGACCATCAAACAGAATATTTACAACAGCATTGCGGACAGCGACATCGTCCTCCGTTATCTGGAGGAAGCGGAACGGCTGGAGCCTGCGGTGATCATTATGGCAGCCCACGTGACCGACGAAATTCGGGAAAAGCTTGAGGTGCTGAAGGAAAAAAGCATGATTTTCTTCGTGACGGAGTTTGACGCCATGTCCCACACCTTCTATTTCGGTGCGGACCCGTATGAAGATGGTTACCGGATGGGACAGCATTACCTGGAACATTACGCCCACCGCACTCCCGTGGTTGTGACCAATGGGGAGATCAACTCCATCCGTCGTCGGACCGAGGGTTTTCTGGATGCTCTGCGGGAAGGAGACGCGGCTCGGTTTCACGATCTTCCCGTCCATGATTTTTCCACCGATGGAATTTTCTTTGAGAAACGAAAGCTGGCTCCCGCCCGTCTTGCCTCTCTTCTCACGGAATGGGTGGGAAAACAGGAAAAATCATGTCTCTATTTCCCCTACGGCTCCGTTGCCCTTCCGTTGGCCCTTCAAAAGGCA
>JAZQUQ010000358.1:0-2035 GCA_045631365.1 Eubacteriales bacterium
CTTGAGATTTCCAATAAGGATCACAAAATCGACCTTGTGCGGAAAATCGACGAGCTGTATGCGAGGATCGAAGCGGAGGGGCTGGATATTCTCTATTCCTCCTTCTTCACCACAACGGAGAGGTTCCTTGATCTGCCGAGAAAGCAGGAGCTGTTGGCGTTGGTCAGCCGAATGAGAAGGATTCTCTACGCAAAAGGGGAGAGCGTCCAACCAAATTGAGAGTAATTCTACAAACGGTTGCTTGACTATCCCAAAAAATATGGTATACTATTCCCATAATCCCCTATAATATTACAGTTTTATTACAAATTCTCCGTTCCCCTTGTACCCATTTCCACAATGTGGTAGAATAAAGACGCACTTTGTCTGAACATCGGTATTTCTCACGGAACATTGTTCCGTCCGGGCTCTCTGTGTCGGCCCGGCCTGCTGTGCAGGACAACTTCTCCGAAAGACCGCTTTCAGCCGGTGCACAACGCAAATCGACAAAACCGTATGATTCACCCAAGGAGGTGATTTGCTTGGCAAAAGACAAGAAATCAAAAGAAACCAAAGACGAAACCAAACCGAAGGGGTTGAAGTCCCTCTTCAAGAAGAAAAAGAAGGACCCCAACGCCCTGAAAACACGCCGTGTGTTCTCCAATATTTTCTTCGCCTTGAAGGTGGTTCAATCCGCAGCGCCCCTGTTTCAGCCTACCTGGTATATCTGGTCTGTGGGAATGGCTGTGCTGAATTTTATTACCAATACGTGGCTTCTCCGTGAAGTGGTCAACCGTTATCAAACGGGCAGCACCGCACGGGAGCTTTTGTGGATGGTCATCGCAGTCCTTGTCATCGACTTTCTGTTCAGCCGTGCCGTGGATGCTCTCAGCCGATTCCTGTACCCCCGCTATTACCAGAATATCCAAAAGCGGATACAGAGCGAGCTGTTCCGCAAGGCGGAGTCCGTGGAGCTGGAGTGCTACGAGAACCCCGAATTCTACGACAAGTACGTGAAAGCCATGGACAGCGCCTACGGCAAGTGCATGGATGCGGTTTACACGGTTGACAGCTTCATTTGGGCTGTGTTCAACCTTTTCTCCATCAGTATTCTTCTGTTTATTATCGACCCTGCCATGATCGTGTTCGGGTTGATCCCCCTCCTGTTCGGCTTGATTCGAAATAAACGGAACAAGTACCACAAGGAACGCCGGGATAAAATCAAGCCCCTTGACCGACGGGAGGCGTACGTTCAGCGGACCTTTTACCTGAACGAATACGCAAAGGAAATGCGCCTTGGGGGAATGCACAAGCTGATGTACGAAAAGTACACCCAAACCCTGAAGGATTACGTCAATCTCTTCAAGGAATACGGACTCAAGCTGGTGGTGCTGCAGTTCTTCCAGAACTCCTCCCACAATCTCACCCGCTTCGGAGCCATGCTGTACGCCGCTTTCAAGACCATCGTGCTGAAAACCATGCTCCTCGGCGACTGTCTCGTGGTGTTCAACTCCATCGGACAGTTAACAGGCTCTCTGACCCGACTGACCACGGTAATGACCGACTTCCGCGACCACGCCATGTACATAGAAGACTACCGCTTCTTCCTCGAATACGACCCCAAGATCAAGCGGGTGGAGGAAGGCAGAAAGGCGGAGCGGGGCGATATCGAGCTGAACGGCGTCACCTTTACCTACCGCGGTGCCGAAAAGCCCGCCCTCAAAAATGTGAGCATGAAGATCAAGCAGGGGGAACGGATCGCGCTGGTTGGCCACAACGGCTCGGGAAAGACCACCCTTGTAAAGCTGCTCCTTCACCTGTACGAGCCCAATTCCGGTAAGATCACTCTGAACGGAACCCCCGTGAAGGAGTATAACACCGACTCCTACAAGGAGCATTTTACCACCGTGTTCCAGGATTTCAAGATGTTCTCTATGTCCGTTGCGGAAAATGTTCTTCTCCGTCCACTCCGTGATGGAGATGAGGAAATCGTAACGCAGGCACTGAAGAAAAGCGGCGCTTACGATAAAGTGATGTCTTTGTAAAACGGTATCCA
>JAZQUQ010000359.1:0-1599 GCA_045631365.1 Eubacteriales bacterium
CAAGGTCAAGGGAAATCCCGACAACAAAGCCCTCACCGCTCTCTTCGACGAGCTGGAGTTCACGGGACTTGCCAAGCGGTTCGGCATCGAAAGCACCGAAACCGAATCCGACAACACACCCGCGGCAGAAAAAATCCCCCTCACCACCCTTCCCTTGCGTGAATTCAAAGCGGAAGAGCATCCCGAGGTTTCCCTTATCGTGTGCGAAAGCTGCATTACGGTATGCGGCGGAGGAACCACGGTCTACAAGGGAGCGACTGCCGAGCATGGGGAAACGCTTCGTGAAATCCTCGAAAAATGCGGCGTGATCTGCTATGATTTAAAAAATCTGATCCGCACGGTAGGCACGGATAACATCCGCTGCACCTTTGACGTGATGCTTGGTGCCTATCTCATCAACCCGGGCAAAAACGCCTACCCTCTCGACAAAATATTGGAGGAATACGGCTTCCCCGAGGCAAACGACTGCACGCAACGGTGTGCCGCTGTTTTTGCCGTAGCGGAGGAAATGAAACAGCATCTCCTGGAAGAGGAAATGCTCTCTCTTCTTCATGAAATCGAGATTCCCCTTGCCAAGGTTCTCTGGGACATGGAGACGGTTGGCTTCAAGATAGACTGCGAAGGAATTGAGAAATACACCGTCCTACTCACGGAAGCGGAAAACTCCCTTGCGGAATCCATTTGGACCCACGCGGGACACAGCTTCAACATCAACTCTCCCAAACAGCTTGGAGAAATCCTGTTTGAAGAGCTTGCCCTTCCTGCGGGGAAGAAGACGAAAACAGGGTACTCCACCGATGCGGAAACCTTAGAATCCCTCCGCCCTTTCCATCCCATTATTGCGGATATCCTCATGTACCGTCAGATCACCAAGCTCCGCGGAACCTATGGGGAACCTCTTGTAAAGCTGGCAGACGAAAACGGACGGATTCACACCAAGCTGAATCAGACGGGTACTGCCACGGGACGTCTTTCCTCCGCCGACCCCAATCTGCAGAACATCCCCGTCCGCATGGAGCTGGGTCGTGAGCTTCGGAAATACTTCATTCCCGAAGACGAAAACCACGTTCTGATTGACGCGGACTACTCTCAGATTGAGCTGCGGGTTCTTGCCGAGCTTTCGGGGGATGAGGTCATGCGGAACGCGTTCATTCATGGGGAAGACTTCCACACCATGGTTGCCTCGCAGGTCTTCGGCGTGGAAGTGGACGACGTGACCCCGGAGCTTCGCCGCAGAGCAAAAGCGGTCAACTTCGGTATCGTCTACGGAATCGGGGACTTCTCCCTTTCCCGCGATCTGGGTACCACAAGAAAGCAAGCGGCTCAGTATATCGCAAGCTATCTCGGCACCTATTCGGAGGTGGACCGCTATCTGAAAGAGACCGTGGCAGACGCCAAGGAACAGGGATACACCGCCACCATGTTCGGCAGACGGCGCAGAATTCCCGAACTTGCGGCAAAGAATCGGAATCTTGTGGCATTCGGAGAACGGATCGCCATGAACAGTCCCATTCAGGG
Source organism: Eubacteriales bacterium (assembly GCA_045631365.1). Taxonomy (GTDB): domain Bacteria; phylum Bacillota; class Clostridia; order Oscillospirales; family CAG-272; genus UMGS1696. The sequence goes on from JAZQUQ010000359.1 coordinate 1,519, forward strand.
AAGCGCCGCGGATATCATCAAGATCGCCATGATCAACGTACACAAAAAGCTCCGCGAAGAAGGAATCGACGCGAAGCTGAT
>JAZQUQ010000360.1:0-4212 GCA_045631365.1 Eubacteriales bacterium
TGATGTCCTCAAGCCTGAGTGCCCCCTGGGGACAGCGTGCCACACAGGCACCGCATCCCTCGCAATACTCTTCGATATGAAGCACACGCTTCTTCTCCCCGAGGGCATGAACCGCCTCGGAAGAGAACTTCCCCGTCGAGAAAAACTCAATATTGGCGTCCACTTCTGCTCTCGACTGCATTCCTACCGCACAGGCGTCGATAAAGGGCTTCTCCAGCACGAAAGACAATGCCTCCGCCGCGCTTCCGCAGAGATGTCCCCCCGCCAGCGCCTTCATGGCAAAGATGCCGATCCCCTTTTCCTTTGCAAGAGGAAGAACCCTCGCCATGTCCGCCTCCGTACCGTCCGCAATGCCGATGCCCGCCTTGTTGTACAGGGGATGGATCACGTCAAGATGAATCCCCTCTTTTTCCCAAAGCTCCAGCACCCCTTCCACGCAGGAAACGTGATGGCAGGACACACCCACCGCGCGGACGATCCCTTTCTCCCGCATTTCCAAAAGATACTGCAGCGCATCCATGTGCCCGTGGAGGGTGTGGATGCTTTCCTGCTCGTGGAGCATGAAGATATCGATAACGTCCCGATTCAGTTCCCGTCTGGCTTCCTCCACCGCTTCGATGGCGCCTTCACGGGAGTACGCATAGGTTTTGGTGGAAACAATCACATCCCCCGGGGAAGCGCAAAGCTCCAACGCACGGCGGATGATAGGATAGTTGATATAATACTGAGCGGTGTCAACGAAATTGATCCCCCTGTCAAAGGCATAGGCAAGAACACCGGCGGCCTCCTCCACAGGCAGATTCGCCTGAAGGGGACCGACGGTAAGCGAGCCGAATGCCAGCCTTGTGACAGGCGGAAGTCTTTCGGTTAAAATTCGTTTCGGAAGCATCACAGATCCAGATATTCCTTCAGAAGAGCCGCCATCAGCTCGTCTCGGTCAATACGGCGGATCAGACCTCTGGCATTCTTGTGGTTGGTGATGTAGGTGGGATCCTCGGTGAGGATGTATTCAACCAACTGGTGAATGGGATTGTATCCCTTTTCGCTCAGCGCTTCATACACCGCACGAAGAAGCATCTTGCGCTCCCTGTCACGCCGATCGTTGTCCCTCTCCTCATCTCGGATGGAAAAGGTTATCGTCTTGCTCATTTCATCCTTCTGCATAATAACCTCCTTGGGTTACGAATATGGGGAGGACTTTTTGAAAAAAGCTCCTCCCCAAACCCCTCCTCAAAAACTTTTCATCTGTAACAGTACAAAGTTTTTTGAAGGGGGTTTGGGGGAAATCTTTTTCTCAAAAAAGTTTCCCCCATAAAAATCAATTTTTAATCAATACAGCGGGTACTTTTCGCAGAGCTTGGTTACTTCTGCGCGGATATAATCCTTGCTTCCTTCGAAATCCTTTGCGGTGAGGCCGATGAGGTGTGCGAGGGTCTTCATGTCCTCTTCCTTGAGGCCACGGGATGTTACAGCGGGAGTACCGATACGGACACCGCTTGTGATGAAGGGAGACTGGGGATCATTGGGGATTGCGTTCTTGTTTACGGTGATCAGCACGTCGTCCAGTCTGTGCTCGAATTCCTTACCGGTCAGATCGAAGGGACGGAGGTCGAGGAGCATCAGATGGTTATCGGTACCGCCGGAAACCAGGTTGAAGCCTTCTGCAAGGAGGCCTTCCGCAAGAGCAGCCGCGTTCTTTACGATCTGTTCCTGATAAGCCTTGAACTCGGGGGTGAGTGCTTCACCGAAGGAAACTGCCTTCGCTGCGATGATGTGCATGAGAGGACCGCCCTGTGTGCCGGGGAAGATCGCCTTATCGATTGCCTTTGCAAGCTCTGCCTTGCACATGATCATACCGCCGCGAGGTCCGCGAAGGGTCTTATGTGTTGTAGTTGTAACGATGTCCGCATAGGGAACGGGAGAAGGATGGCAGCCTGCCGCAACGAGACCTGCGATGTGCGCCATATCTACCATAAAGTAAGCGCCAACTTCCTTTGCTACCTTGGAGATGCGCTCAAAATCGATCACTCTGGGGTATGCGGAAGCACCTGCTACGATGAGCTTGGGCTTGTGTTCCTTCGCCAGTCTTTCCAGTTCGGCATAATCGAGAATACCGTTGTCATCTACGCCGTAAGGAACGAAATTGTAGTAGTTACCGGAAATGTTTACGGGGCTTCCGTGGGTCAGATGTCCGCCGCAGGCAAGGCTCATACCGAGAACGGTATCACCGGGCTGAAGAAGTGCGAAGTAAACCGCTGTATTTGCCTGGGCACCGCTGTGGGGCTGTACGTTTACGTGTTCCGCACCGAAGAGCTGCTTTGCTCTTTCAATCGCCAGAGTTTCTGCCTTGTCAACCACGTAGCATCCGCCGTAGTAACGCTTTGCGGGATATCCTTCTGCGTACTTGTTGGTCAAGGGAGAACCCATCGCCAGCATAACAGCCTCGGAAACGACGTTTTCGGAAGCGATCAGCTCAAGACCGTGTCTCTGTCTTTCCAGCTCCTCCGCAACAACGGCGCCGATTTCCGCATCAAATTCCGCAAGCTTTGCGATCTGATTGTTCATTGTAAGTTCCATTTTCAAAATCCTTTCCAATCCATCCGCACGGCAGTCTCCCGAGCGATATGATCATACAAATATTTATATACTATACATTATATCAGCATTTCGCGGCAATTTCAATAGTCTGCCCCAAAATTTTCACGTGTTAAAGCGCTAAATTTTTGAAAATTTCTATTTTATTTCCCCGAAAGTCCCTTTTCTGCAAAAAAATTTTCCAAGTGACGCAAAAAAGTGTTGATTATGTAATAAAAATGTGGTATATTAATAGTGTATGCAAATTTTATTTTTATGAGGTGTTTGGATATGACATACAACAAGAAATCCGTAGAAGACATTGAACTTGCCGGCAAAAGAGTCCTCGTAAGATGTGACTTCAACGTTCCCCTCAAGGACGGCGTAATCACTTCCGATAAGAGAATCGTCGGCGCACTCCCCACCATCAAGTATCTCCTTGACAAGGGCTGCAAGGTTATCCTCTGCTCCCACATGGGCAAGCCCCACAACATCTTCACCGAAGGCTTCGGTCTGACCAAGAAGGAAAAGCAGAAGGTTGAAGCTCTTCCCGCTGAAGAACAGGAAGCAGCAAAGGCTGAGCTCCTGAAGAAGGCTCTCGATGACAAGAAGAAGTTCACCCTGAAGCCCGTTGCAGACAGACTGAACGAGCTCCTCGGCAACGTTGTTACCTTCGCAGAAGACCTCATCGGTCCCGATGCACAGGCTAAGGTTGCTGCTCTCGAACCCGGTAAGGCAGTTCTCCTCGAAAACACCCGTTTTGATGCAAGAGAAACCAAGAACGGTGCAGACCTCGCAAAGGCTCTCGCTGACTACGCTGACATCTACGTAAACGATGCATTCGGTGCAGCTCACAGAGCACACGCTTCCACAGCAGGCGTTGCTGACTACCTCCCCGCAGTTTGCGGTTACCTCATCCAGAAGGAAATTTCCGTTATGGGTCAGGCTCTCGAAAACCCCGTTCGTCCCTTCGTTGCAATCCTCGGCGGTGCTAAGGTTTCCGACAAGATCGGCGTTATCAACAACCTGATCGAAAAGGTTGACACCCTCGTAATCGGCGGCGGTATGGCTTACACCTTCTTCCGCGCAATGGGTCACAATATCGGTACCTCCATCTGCGAAGAAGACAAGATCGAGCTGGCTCTCGAACTGATGGCAAAGGCTCGCGCAAAGGGCGTTAACTTCCTCCTCCCCGTCGACAACGTAATCGCTCGTGAATACAGCGAAAACGCTACCTTCATGTCCATCTACTCCGACTCCATTCCCGACGGCTGGATGGGTCTCGACATCGGCGAAAAGACTCAGGAACTGTATGCTAAGTCCATCCAGGGCGCAGGCACCGTTGTTTGGAACGGACCTATGGGCGTTTCCGAATGGGAAAACTTCGCCTCCGGTACTCGCGCAGTAGCAAAGGCTGTTGCTGAATCCGGTTCCATCCCCATCATCGGCGGTGGTGACTGCGCAGCGGCTGTTGAGCTCCTCGGCTATGCTGACAAGATGACTCACATCTCCACAGGCGGCGGCGCATCCCTCGAACTCCTCGAAGGCAAGACCCTCCCCGGCATCGCATGCCTTCTTGACAAATAATTGACGCTGGTTACCCAAGGAAAACAATTTTTTGAAAAGATTTTCACCACC
>JAZQUQ010000361.1:0-3633 GCA_045631365.1 Eubacteriales bacterium
GAGTCCGCCCCCTAAGTTGTGGAATATCCTTTTTAATCCCTTGGGAAAATGCCAACGCCATATCAGGCAAAATACGTTCCCGTGTTCCCTCATAGGTCAGAGTGAGTTTATCCACGAGGATGTCTTCCTCCTCGCCGATCTCGGTTAGAGACAGATCGCAGGTGTAGGAGACAAAATCCTTGCCCGGCTGGAAAACAAAGTAATTGGTGTACCCCGCAATGGATTGGGTAAAGGTTTTCGATTGTGTTCGGACCGTTTCCCCGTTTTCGTCGAGGAACGTCACCTTCACCGTTGCCTTATAGTCGGTCTCCGTCTCGTTTGTGACGGTGAGGATCAGAACGTCCCCCTCGGAATACTCGGTATATTGGTCATAGAAGCTGTCCCCTTTGTAGTAGTACTTCTTCCCGAAGATGGAGAAGCCTTGCTGGGAGTCGTCTTGGTCGTAATCCTTGATTCCGTCTTCCGTTGTTTCCGATTGGGTAGTTTCATTTGGTGTTTCATGGGGTTCGTCCTTCCCGCAGCTCATCATAGTGCCGCAGATGAGGAGGAGTGCGAGAATCAATGCTGTCTTTTTTTTCATGATCGTTCTCCTTTCAAATTTTGCCTGTTTTTCATTCGCCCTTCCGTGGGCGGTTTGGGTCTTTTTTGCGGCTTTCGTCCGTCCTTCGCTCGTCTCCGTAAAAGAGTTCGTCGATGCTGACGCGGAAGTAGTCTGCGATCAGCGGGAGCGTCACCGTGTCGGGATAGCAATGGGCATTTTCCCACTTGGATACGGCCTGGGGCGTGACGTTCACCGCTTTTGCCAACTGTTCTTGGGTAACGCGGTGCTTTTTTCGCAGTGCCGCGATGGTTTGGGAGAGGCGGATCTCTCGGTTCATAGGGTCTTTCCTTTCTCAGCCAATGGTCAGATGGGGATTTTTCGCACTTTGTGGTGTCCTTTTCCCTTATAAACAATTTCCCCATGGGTTTTATTACAGCTTTTTTATAAAATTCCTAAAATTTTTCAAATTTTTTACTTTCGGGGGATTCGGAGAAATGAATCCTCTGTGAATCGATTGACAAAACACAAAACATACGATATAATTAACTTACAGATCAGCAATTGAACCGCACAGAAAGGGATATTTTTATGGGATTTGGTTTTAGCTTCGGACTTTTTGAGGTCATGTTTCCGCTGATGTTCCTCTTGGTTTTCGGGATTTTTCTCGTCACCTTCGTCCGCATGATCGGGCAATGGAACAAAAACAACCACTCCCCCCGATTGACCGTCCCTGCCACCGTGGTTTCCAAGCGGACGAATGTGTCCCATCACCATCACGACCACCACACCCATCATTCCACCAGCTACTACGTGACGTTTCAGGTGGACAGCGGGGATCGGATGGAATTACATATGACCGGGCAGGAATACGGGATGCTGGTGGAAGGCGATAAGGGGAATCTGACGTTCCAAGGGACGCGGTATCTTGGGTTTGAGAGAATATAAGAAAAGTGAGAGGTTTTTCGCCTCTCACTTTTATCTTTACTGAATTTTCACATAAATCTTGCCGGTATACTCCTCCAGCAAAAGATTTCCTTCCGCATCGGTTTCATCGATCAGATATGCCACCTTCCATTGGTTATTACCAAGGTACTCACGGTAGATGATCTCGCTGCTGTCTGCGTGTGCATTTGGCTTGCGATCAACCACAGCGCTTGATGATTTGAGCTTAATTTCGCCGTCTGCAACCGTGTACGCATAAAGCTGAAAACCGTTAACACAGGCGGTTAACATATCGTCGCGGTCTTCTTCGCTGAAAACCTCCATCGTTATATCCGCCATCGTCAGCGTCACAACAACCAGCTTCTTCTTTGCAGAGATCGTCTCGCCAAACTGTCTGGTCGCCTGCGTTCCGTCTACTTCGGTCAAGATCACCTCTGTGCGATTATACGGAATCAGATTACCGGAAGCATCGGTGAACCGTTCAACGAAATCTTTTCGCAAAATATAGCTTGGATTGAGGACATGGATCGTATCGTGTCCCTCCACCGCATTGATGGTTGCGGTGTACCAATCGTTATCGTCGCGGACATACTGACCGATTTCAATGAGGTCGCTTTCATAGATCGGGTCATAGGGGGCGTAGAAGACACCACGAATATCGCTATCTGTCGTATCACCAAGTTCATTCAGAATCGGAATGGCAAGGAGCGCATCCGTGGTGTGTTCCAACGTCATGGTGGAAGCAAGTGCTGTAAGCTCTTCCTCCGTAATGCCATAGCTTACCCACAGCTTCAGAACAAGCTCCTCTTCCTCGAACACAATATACGCCATGCGGTTGTAGTAATTCGCTTCGCCTGTTTCTACGATGTACATTGCCTTACCGCCCACGTCAAGCTGCTTGGTGTTGGTTGCACCGCCGATGATTTGATCAAGCTCCGAACGGCGCAGATCGATTCCGTTGATGGTCATGGAACGAGAGCTGTCCTCGCTGTGGTATTTGCCGTTTGCGGTGCGATCTTCTCTCATATCGACAGGCAGATCGGGAATGTGCAGACTCACGCTGATCTCACCGTTCTCCGCACGCCAGCTTCGAAGGGGCTTTTCTTCCCTGTCAGTATTCTCAACGGTTTCATTCAGACTTGCGTGAATGTGAACTTCGTCCCCGTTCTGCTCCATACGGAAGTCAATCCATTGAACCGCTGCATAAACGCTGACCGTCAGCAGGGACAAAATGGCAGCCGATATCATGATTCTTATGGGGGTACGGGTAAAGAGGCAGGACTTTTTCTCGGATTTTAACTCTTCCTCGCGGCGCAGAGCTTGAAGTACCGCTTCTTTACGATCGGTGTAAGATTTGGAAAAGACATGCTTATCTCTCATGGTGTGTCTCCTTCTTTTGAATGGATGGGGTTGATCTGAGGAGCTTTCTGGCACGTTCACAGCGTTTTCTTACCAGTTCCTCGCTGATTTCAAGGACAGCAGACGTTTCTTTGATGCTCAGTCCGTCGAGAAACAGACATCGTATTACAGAAGCATACTTTTGCGGCAGATCGGAGAGGAAAGAAAGCGGGATATCCTGCGAAAAATCTTCGGCAGTCAGCGTGTTTTCCATGGTTTCGTCAAGCTCTATTGTATTCTCCCGCTGCTTCTTCTGCCTGCGGTACAAATCCAGCGCCGCACTACGGAGGGTCTTATAGACGTAGCTTTTGACCGAAGGGGATGTGGGATCTGCTATCTTTTTGCGATTGCGAATCAACTTCAGAAAAGCCTCGTGAACCGCATCCTCGGCGAGATATTCGTCGTGCAGGATTTTGTAGGCTTCATAGTACATCGGCTGTTCATACAGTCTGTACAGTGCATCAATGATGTCCTCATTTGTATATGGCATACCATTACTCCTTTCCGTGGTTTTTCGTCCGGACACTAACCATAACGATAAAGAAGGGGCGTTTGTGACAAAATCGAAGAAGTTTTTTCTATTTTAGCATATTTTTTTGAGTTCTGTATGAACGGACGGCAAGACATGATTCTCGTTAAGGTTTTACAGGATGTCTGACGTTCCAAGGGACGCGGTATCTTGGGTTTGAGAGAATATAGCAACAGCGCAGCTTAACGGGGAGAGGACTCCTCGGGAGCTGCGCTGTTTTATG
>JAZQUQ010000362.1:0-4449 GCA_045631365.1 Eubacteriales bacterium
ATGGGGAACGGCAAGGTCCGTACCGCAGGGGTTGCCATGGCCATGCAGGGAAGCGGAATTTCCAACGTGGACGTTGGCTCCGCAACCGTAAAGCTCAGCGAAGACGGCACGTATAATCTTATCATCGGTGCCGCGGATATGGGTACGGGCTGCGATACCATCCTTGCCCAGATGGTGGCGGAATTGATGGATTGCTCCGTGGAAGACGTTGCGGTGTTCGGTGCGGATACCGATGCTTCCCCCTACGATTCCGGCTCCTATGCCTCCTCCACCACCTACGTCACGGGACAGGCTGTGGTGAAGGCATGTAATGAACTGAAAAAACGAATTTGTGCCATTGCGGCAGAGCTGATGGAATGTGACGAAGAAGAGGTACTGTTCGACCGCGGCGTCGTTCGTCGGATCAATACGGATGAGACCGTGTCCCTCACGGATATTGCCTATAAAGCACAGGTGTGCAATACCATCCCCGCCGAATCCACCGCAAGCCACACCTCTCCCGTATCCCCGCCTCCCTTTATGGTGGGCATGGTGGAGATTGAGCTTGACCGTCTGACAGGGGAGGTTACCGTCCTCGATTATATGGCGGTTGTTGACTGCGGAACCCCCATCAACCCCGCTTTGGCAAGAATTCAGGCAGAAGGCGGCATCGTACAGGGAATAGGGCACACCCTTATGGAAAACGTCACCTACAACCATGCAGGACGTCCCATTGAATCCTCCTTCATGCAGTATAAAATCCCCACCCGATTGGATATGGGCAGGCTGAAGGTGGAGTTTGAGGAAAGCTATGAGCCAAGCGGCCCCTTCGGTGCAAAATCCATCGGCGAGATCGTCATCAACACCCCCGCTCCCGCCATTGCTCATGCGATTTACCGAGCAACGGGTGTCTGGCACCGTGAGCTTCCCATCACCCCCGAGAAAATTGCTATGTCCATCCGGTCGGGGGAAAACGAATGAAAAAATACGTCAATCTCTTCCTCACCATGCTGAAGATCGGGCTGTTTACCTTCGGGGGAGGATACGCCATGATCGCTCTCCTTGAGAATGAGTTTGTGGAGAAGAAAAACTACGTCGACAAAGAAGAATTTCTCGATATGGTAGCCATAGCGGAATCCACTCCCGGGCCTATCGCCATCAACGCCGCCACCTATCTGGGGTATAAGCGGCTTGGGTTTCTCGGTTCTCTTACGGCAACGGTGGGGGTGTGTATACCGTCCTTTGTGATTATTTACATAATCTCCCTTTTCTTTGACGCGTTCCTGTCTCTCACCCTTGCGGAGTACGCCTTCCGCGGGATTCAAGTGTGCGTGATTTACCTTATTTTTTCCGCGGGACTGAAAATGCTGAAGTCCATGAAGAAAACAGCGTTCTCCGTGACCATTGTTTCCGCAGTCGCCCTTTGTATGGTGACAGGATCCCTGTTGGCGGTGAAGGTCTCCACCATTCTGTATATCCTCCTCAGCGGATGCATTGGTCTGTTCGCCTGTTTTCTTCAGGAAATTCGAAAGAGAGGGGAGGGGAAGAAATGATTTATCTGAAGCTGTTTCTCACCTTCTTTGAAATCGGACTGTTCACCTTCGGGGGCGGATACGCCATGATCTCCCTGATCCGCGACAAAGCCCTCTCCCTCGGCTGGCTGACGGAAGAGGATCTTTTGAACATGATCGCCGTGTCGGAATCCACCCCGGGCCCCATTGCGGTCAATATGGCCACCTTCGTGGGCTCCACGCAGGGAGGAATCCTCGGCTCCCTTGCGGCGACCGTGGGTGTGGTCCTGCCGTCCTTCCTCATTATTCTCTTGATCTGTGCGGTCATCCGCAATTTTCTCCGATACAAGGGAGTACAGGCGTTTCTGAAGGGTGTAAGACCTTGTGTCGTCGCCCTCATCCTTTCGACGGCGGTGACCATGGCACTCAGTACCCTCTTGGGGATTACTACCCTTTGGAACGGAGCGGAAGTCGACCTTCGCGGACTTGGAATTCTTGCGGTGCTGGTCGTTTTTGCCTTGATTTTTAAGAAGTTCAAAAAGAAAAAGCCATCCCCCATCGTGATGATTCTTCTCTCTGCGGTTCTTGGGATGGCGGTTTATTCAATCTGAAACAAAACAGTAAAACGAAAGGGGTGCTCGAATGCCGCTGATACTTGAACGAAACGATATTACCAAAATGAAGGTGGACGCCATTGTCAACGCAGCCAACGAATCCCTCTTGGGGGGAGGCGGTGTTGACGGCGCCATTCACCGTGCCGCCGGGGAAGAATTGCTTTCAGAATGCCGATCCCTCGGCGGATGCCAAACGGGAAAAGCGAAGATTACCCGCGGATACAACCTTCCCGCCAAATACGTCATCCATACCGTGGGTCCCATCTACGAAGACGGTGCTCACGGAGAAAAAGCCCTTCTTGAATCCTGTTACCGAGAATCCCTGACCCTTGCAAAGGTTCACGGATGTGAAACGGTTGCATTCCCGCTGATCTCCTCAGGGGTGTACGGTTATCCGAAGGATCAGGCGCTGAAAGCTGCCATTGACGGAATCGGCTCTTTTCTCCTTGAAAACGATATGACGGTTTATCTGGTCATCTTCGATAAGGCGGCATATCGGATCAGCGAAAAACTGTTCTCCGACATTGCCGAATACATTGACGATACCTATGCGGAGGAACACGCCGAGTACAGCCGAAGACGGTTGAACGCCTCCATGGCGCCCCACCCAAGCAGAAAGCAGTCCGCTCAAACCTTTCAGGAACCCTGCGCATGCAAAGCCATCCTCGCTGGGGGAACCCTTGATGAGGTGCTGAAGCATATGGACGAAAGCTTTTCCGAAATGCTCCTCCGTAAAATCGACGAAAAGGGAATGACCGACGCGGAATGCTATAAAAAAGCGAACATCGACCGCAAACTCTTTTCCAAAATCCGCAGCGAAGTTCATTATAAGCCAAGCAAACCCACGGTGATCGCCTTTGCCATTTCGCTGGAGCTTTCCCTTGAGGAAACGGAAGATATGCTTCGCAAGGCCGGATTTGCCCTGTCCCACAGCAACAAATTCGATATTATCATTGAATATTTTATTTCCAAGGGAATTTATAATGTGTTCGAGATCAACGAGGCGTTGTTTGCCTTTGATCAGAGCCTCCTCGGTGCATAAATAAAATTATTTGTCGCCTGTCATGCGACCAAACCTCTCTTTTTTTGATGTATAATGGATGCATCAAAGAAAGGGAGGTTTTCTCAATGAAAAACAACATCACAGAACTGGTCTTTATCCTGGACAGAAGCGGATCCATGGCGGGTCTGGAGCAGGATACCATCGGCGGATTCAATTCCATGATCGAAAAGCAGAAGAAAGAAGACGGCATCTGCTGCGTTTCCACCGTCCTCTTCGACAACGAAAGTGAAGTTATTCACGACCGCGTGAGACTGGAGAATATCCCCAAAATGACGGATAACGATTATACGGTGCGGGGCTGTACGGCTTTGATTGACGCCCTCGGCGGTGCTATCCACCACATCGGCAACATTCATAAATACGCCCGCCCCGAGGATGTACCCGAACACACCATGTTTGTCATTACAACGGACGGGATGGAAAACGCAAGTCACCGTTACACAAGCGAACAGGTCAAAAAGATGATTGAACGACAAAAGAAACGGTACGGATGGGAATTCCTCTTCATCGGCGCCAACATCGATGCGGTGGAAACGGCAGCCCGTTACGGAATCAGCAAGGACAGAGCCGTAAACTATCACGCAGACGGAGCGGGCACGCAGATTTTGTACGAATCGGTGGCAAAAGCGGTCTCCCACGTCCGTGCCAGCGCCCCGCTCTGTGCAGATTGGAGTGAAAAGATCAACGAAGATTATCAGAGAAGAGGGAAACATACGAAAAAATAACGCAAAAACGGCGGCAATCGGTCAAAGGGTTGCCGCCTGAATTTTTGCAAGTTGACAACCGTCCCGCATTCATGGTATAATTGGCTTGTGATTGAAAAGAATATGCCGTACCCGATCCGATTTTACCAAAGGAGAGGTTATCCAATATGAAGATAAAAACCCGTAAAATGTCCTACGACGAGGTGCTGAAGCAGCCCCGCCTGAAGCATAAGAATCCGCGGAAGCCCAGCCGTTTTCTTGCCGCTCTCGTCCGTGTTCTGTCTGAACCCACGTTCCGTCAGACCAAATTTTCCTACACAACGGAGCGAATGGAACTGGTTGGCGATCAGCCTTGCCTGATTCTGATGAATCATTCCAGCTTTACGGACATGAAGTTAGCGTTCGGTATCTTTTATCCGAAGCCCATGGGAATCGTTACCTCCGTGGATGCCATGTCGGGGATCCTCGGGAAGCTGATGCGGTTCCTCGGCTGCACCCCCACCCATAAGTTTGTGACCGACCTCACCCTGATTCGCGATATCAAATATATGCTCAAGGAAAACAAGACCAACGTGCTG
>JAZQUQ010000363.1:0-1631 GCA_045631365.1 Eubacteriales bacterium
ACAACATCTACCTCGCCGATCACATCAACTCTCCGTTTGTGATGGGGCTGATCCGACCGAGGATCTATCTGCCCTCTTCCCTCTCGGAGACGGAGCGGGAGTATATCCTCCTGCACGAACAGCACCATATCCGACGGGGGGATCACATTATCAAACTGCTGTCCTTCGCCGCGCTGTGTCTGCATTGCTTCAATCCGCTTGTGTGGGTGGCCTTCATCCTCTCGGGTAAGGATATGGAGATGAGTTGTGACGAGGCGGTACTCCGTAAGCTTGGCGGCGACATTCGTGCGGACTATTCCGCATCCCTCATCCGTCTTGCAACGGGCAGACGGATCGTTGCAGGTACTCCCCTTGCATTTGGAGAAGGTGATACCGAGGGACGTGTGAAGAATATCGCCAAGTGGAAGAAGCCTGCGGTTTGGGTGATCGTGATGGGTGTGATCGCTTGCGCTGTGCTTACGGCGTGTCTGATTACCAATCCCATGAATCGGGAGACCATGCTGCTTGGGGCGGAATATCGGGTGGCGGAAACGCTTTACAACACAAGCATGACGTTCTACGTTGACAATGATTCTCCCAGCTACTGCATTACGGCAGACTACTGCTTGTGGGAGCGTCACGGGGATAATCCCGCAGAATGGCGCATGATCGGTCAGCTGGAACCGTATGCTCTAACGGAAAAAGAACTGAAACAGTACACCGCAAAATCGGATTCGTGGCGCAGAAGGTATCACGTGGGCGAAATCACCGATGCCTATATTCTTCGTGACAGCGCGGAAGACGAAAGTATGTTTTTCCTTGCCATCCAAACAAAAAGCGGTGATACCTTGCTTGGATTTGGCTTTGAGGATGTAAGCGAACGAGGTCAGGGCGCGTCTGATGATACAAGCCTGTATTGGCTTTGCCGACTGGAAAGTGCATTCGGCGGCACAAAACTTATCGGTGAATTCCATGAACGCTCCCTCGCACAGACCGTCGGCGGTGACGTGGAGATTTTCCACACATGGTTTAACAGCAAGGATTTTCCGACCATCATGGTTACGGGCTTCAAATCGAACAATTCACCCTATGAGGACGGTGTACAGATGCCGTCTGCCGAAAAGACTGACATGGGCTTCGCGGTGTTCTATCAGAACAAGGATTACTCGGGCTACCGACTTCTGCAATGCCACGTCTACAAGGATGCGGCGTTGGCGGAAAACGGTATTTACCTCTGTCCCGATCCTGCGATCCTTGATCTCGGCGGTGAAATGAAGCCGAATATGACCTACGATGTGATTCTCTTGAATAACGACCAAATCCAAAAAGTCACCCGCGTTTGGGAATATTCCGATGGAACGACCGCAACGGACTCCGCAGGATATCTGAGTGGACATGAAATGGTGCTTTTCTCTTGGAATCCTGACGGTTCCTACGAAAATGACAAAGCGGGATGCCGTGTCAAGCATTATTTCTACGACGAATTCGGTGAGACGGTTGCCGAAAGCGGTATTCCGACAGATTCATCGAACCAATCGAAGGAATCCGGTTATTTCGAGATTCCCGAAATCTCTCTTTCGTTGACGGAGGCACTTCCCTATCCCTAGGATACCGCGCTGTTCCATGCTTCTCCCATTGGCGGGAATCCTGCT
>JAZQUQ010000364.1:0-3791 GCA_045631365.1 Eubacteriales bacterium
TTACGCTGGTTCAGTTTACCGATATCAGCAGCGTGGTGCTTGCGGCATTCCTTGTCATCGGTATCGTTACCGGTGTGGTGGGAAGTTTGATCTCCCTCGGCAAGTATCTGAATCAGTAACGGTTCAGCCGTTACGTGCGGATACGAAAGGCGTATTTTGTAAAAAGGTTTATTTATGAAAAAGTGTAACATCAAAATTCTGACGCTGTTTTTGGCGTCTGCTCTCCTTCTGACTTCGCCGGTTTACAGCGGAAATACCGATACCACCGTGCAGTCTTATGAGGATCAGCTGGCGTATGTGGCGCAGAAACAGCAGGAGACCCTCGCAGAGCTGGAGCGAATCCGAAACGAGCAGTCCGGTGCGTGGACGGAGCTGAACCAGTACGACAAGCTCATCGCGCTGACTGAGCAGAAGAGAGTTCTTGCCATCGAACAGTTGGAAACCATTGAAACGCAGATCCAAGAGAAGGAGGAGGAAATCCTCACCACCTCCGAGGAGATTGCGGTTCAGGAGGATGCTTTCCTCAAGCGGATGGCGTCCTATTACATGGAAGGGGACGCGGGATACCTTGAAATTCTGCTGGGCGCGGAGAATCTTGTGGATTTTCTGACCCGACTGGATCGAATCCAGGCAATCCGTGACAGCGACAAGGCCATCATCAACGACCTCAATCAGAAGAAGGCGGATCTGATCCTTGCACAAGAGGCGCTGGAGAAATCCCAGGAGCTTCAGGTGGCGACCATCAAAGACTTTGAAACTGCCATTTTGGATACCAAGAGTCTCTATGATCAGAAACTTGCTCGACTGAATGAGCTGAATCAGAACGAAGACGATGCCGTCGCTGTTTACGAATACTTCAAGAAGTTAGACGAAGAGCTGAACGCAGAGCTTCAGAATTACCTCGCGGAGCTTCAGCGGAAGCAGCAGAGCCTCTATATCGGCGGTTCCATGGCGTGGCCTCTGGATTCCGGTGCGACCTACTACTACTCCTCCGAGTTCGGCTGGAGAACCGTGTGGGGAAAACCGGATAACCATCTTGGTCTCGACATCGCCTGTGCTCAGAACACCAAGATTCTTGCGGCAAACGGCGGTACCGTGCTGATCAGCGAGGAACATTGGAGCTACGGCAACTACGTCCTCATTGACCACGGCGGCGGAATGGCGACCCTGTACGCACACATGACCAGCCGTGCCGTTTCGGTGGGTGATACCGTCTCCCTCGGACAGGTCATCGGCTACGTGGGTACAACGGGGATGTCCACCGGCTTCCATCTCCACTTTGAGGTGAGAAAAAACGGTGTGGTTCAGCAGCCGAGAGACTATATCTCCGGTCCCAGAGGTTAAATATGCCGAGGAAAGGGAAGTGCGGCGGATTTCGACCCCATTCTCCTTTCGGATGTGGTATAATATCAGGTAAAAAATGTTTATTCGGGTGAATGAAAATGCAAAAGAAAGTCTCGGTCGGTGTGACCATCGCTGCAGTGCTTTGCGGAAGCCTTATTACGTTCATGGGTTCCTACGTTGCTCTGCAGAACAAATTTGAAGCAAAATATCTGAACGCAGTACAGGACGGCGGGATTTCCCTTTACGATCCTTCTGCTCCCGCTGCGGAAGAAAACAAAAAAACAGAGGAAACGGAAGGGGGAACCACAGAGCCCACCTTCCTCGACCGCGTAATGACAAAGCTCAGCGAGGTAGACAGTATTTATCGGGACTATTACCTCGGCGAGCTGGATGACAAGGTACTCCTCGACAATATTATCGCCGGCTACGTGTACGGCACGGGTGACGAATATGCCGCCTATTACAATTCCGAGGACTTCATTGAGTTTATGACGGATATGGAAGGCGAAATGGTGGGCATCGGCGTCAGCATCATCTATAACACCGAGTATAAGGTGATCGAAGTCATGAACGTCATGCCCGATTCTCCCGCCTTGGAAGCAGGGGTGCAGATCGGTGACCTCATCGTGTACGTGGGTGAGGATGAAGAATCCGTTGCCGAGATGGGCTATTATCCCGCCGTTGCAAAAATGCAGGGTGAGGAAGGCACAGAGGCTGTCTTTACCGTATTCCGCGGTGAGAATTACGAGGAAGTGGTAGAGTTCCGCATCACACGTGCCAAAATCACGGAAATGACGGTTATGTCCCACGTTTACGCCCTTGATCCTACCGTGGGCGTGATCAAAATCTCCGGCTTTGATACAAAGACCCCCGAGCAGTTTATCAGCGCCATTGATACCCTGAGTGCCGAGGGCTGCGATAAGTTCGTGGTGGACCTTCGATACAATCCCGGCGGAGAGCTGAATTCCATCCTCAACGTGCTGGATTACCTCCTCCCCGAGGGACCCATGATCCGCATTTTTGACGGAGATAACAATGAGGTTGCCTCCTTCAGCTCCGATGCCAACGAGAAGGATATCAAAATGGCGGTTATCGTCAACGGCAATACGGCAAGTGCGGCAGAGTTGTTCACTTCCGCCATTCGTGACTACAATAAGGCAAAGATCGTGGGTACTACCACCTACGGTAAGGGCTGTATGCAGACCACCATCCCCCTGTCCGACTACAGCGCGGTTTCTGTCACGTATCGGATGTACAATCCTCCCTTCTCCGACAATTATCACGGCGTGGGCATTGTTCCCGACGTGGTGGTAGAGCTGGATGAAGCGTTGAACAACAAGAATTTCTACAAGATTACGGACGAGGAAGACAATCAGCTTGCCGCCGCAGTCGCAACATTCTACAATTGATAAAAATAATATAACATATAAGCAAGAAAGGTATGAATCATGGACAACAGCAAGACAATCAAGTATACCGCCACAGGCTATCAGGCTTTGGTGGATGAACTGGACTACCTGAAGCAGGAGAAAATCGAGGAAGTAAAGCAGGCAATCGCCCAGGCGCGTTCCTTCGGTGACCTTTCCGAGAACAGCGAATACGACGAAGCGAAGAACGAACAGGCAAAGGTTGTATCCCGTATTGCGGAACTGGAAGAACTGATTCAGCACGCAGTCATCGTGGAAGAAAGCGATATGAAGCTGGGTATTGTTAACCTTGGCTTCACCGTAAAGGTTTACGACTACGATATGGACGAAGAAGTGGAATACTCTATCGTAGGTACCAACGAAGCAAACCCTCTGATGGGCAAGATTTCCGACAGAAGCCCCATCGGTGCAGCGCTGATCGGCGCCAAGGTAGGGGACGAGGTTCAGGTGGATTCCCCCGCAGGCGAGCTGAAGTTCAAGATTCTTTCTGTTGAAAGAACCAATCAATAAGAGCAGAACGACATAAGATTCAATAGAGAAGTGGAGTTAAGATATGGCAGAAAATGTAAAGAACACTCCCGTTCAGCAGGGAAATGAAGGCGAAAACCTCAACGAGCTGGTGAAGGTTCGCCGCGAAAAGCTGAAGACACTGCAGGATGCGGGCAGCGACCCCTTCCAGATCACAAAGTATGACGTAACCCACCACAGCCTTGAGGTGAAGGACAACTATGCTGAGCTTGAAGGCAAGGAAGTTTCCATCGCAGGCCGTATGATGTTCAAGAGAATCATGGGTAAGGCATCCTTCTGCAACGTACAGGACCTTCAGGGCACCATTCAGGTCTATGTTGCAAGAGATGCTCTCGGTGAAGAACCCTACGCAGGCTTCAAGAAGATGGATATCGGCGATATCATCGGCGTGAAGGGTACAGTATTCACCACAAAGACAGGGGAAATCTCCATCCACGCCACCGAGCTGACCCTTCTCTCAAAGAACCTTCAGCCCCTCCCCGAGAAGTTCCA
>JAZQUQ010000365.1:0-5672 GCA_045631365.1 Eubacteriales bacterium
AAGTCGGCAAGACACATATAGGGGTCTGCAACACCGCGGTTGTAGAGGAAGTAGTTCACCATAAAGTTGAAGTTGTTTCCTGCGAAATTGCCGCGGAGACGGTCGATGGTGGTGCGGAGGCGTTCGTGATCCATATAGTAGTTGATGGAGGCATAGCCGCGCTTCCACAGATCGTCCACTTCATCGGCATTGAGACCGAAGATGAAGATGTTGTCGTCTCCTACCGCTTCCTTCATTTCCACGTTGGCACCGTCCAGGGTACCGAGGGTAAGGGCGCCGTTGATCATGAACTTCATGCAGCCCGTGCCGCTTGCTTCCTTACCCGCAAGGGAGATCTGCTCGCTGATATCGCTGGCGGGCATGAGGACTTCCGCGGTGCTGACGTTGTAGTCTTCCAGATAAACCACGCGGAGGATGTCTCTCACCTTGGGATCACGGGAGATTTCTTCCCCAAGGCTCCAGATCAGCTTGATGATGTCCTTGGCGAAATAGTATCCGGGGGCAGCCTTACCGCCGAAGATGAAGGTGCTGGGGGTGTAGCTTCCGTTGGGGTTGGTCTTGATCTCGTTGTAGAGGGCGATAATCTTCAGCACGTTCAGAAGCTGGCGCTTGTATTCGTGCATACGCTTGACCTGTACGTCAAAAACGGAGTTCACGTCAAGGGAAATACCGGTTTTGTTGAAGAGATACTTGGAGAAATTCAGCTTGTTCTCCGCCTTGATGGCACGGAGACGCTCGTGAATGGCGGTGTCGTCCTTGAATGCGGCGAATTTCTCAAGTTCCACGGGGTTCTTGCGGTAGCCTGAGCCGATGGTTTCGTCAAGGAGAGAAGCTAACTTGGGGTTGGAGAAGCAGAGCCATCTTCTGTGAGCGATACCGTTTGTCACGTTGGTAAACTTGTAGGGCATTGCCTTGTAATAGTCGTGGAAGACGGTCTTCTTCAGAATATCGGAGTGAAGGGCGGACACACCGTTGACGGTATGGGACGCCGCTACGCTGAGGTTTGCCATTCTTACCTGAGAATAGCCGATGATCGCCATGCGGGAGATTCTGTCCCAGTCGCCGGGGTACATGCTCCACAGATCTTCGCAGAGTCTGCGGTTGATTTCTTCCACAATCATATAAATTCTCGGCAGCTTCAGGCGGAACAGGGATACGTCCCACTTTTCCAGCGCCTCGGGGAGAACGGTGTGGTTGGTATAGGATACCACGCGGGTAACTACGTTCCATGCCGCTTCCCAGGAGTAGGAGTACACGTCAAGAAGGATGCGCATCAGCTCGGGGACAACAAGGGCAGGGTGAGTATCGTTGATGTGGATGGCGATTTTGTCTGCCAAATTGTAAAGGGTGCCGTAATTGGCAAGATGGTCGGCGATGATGCTCTGGAGAGAAGCGGAAACGAGGAAATACTGCTGAGTCAGACGGAGGAGCTTACCTTCGTCGTGATCGTCGGAGGGGTAGAGCACCTTGGTGATGACTTCCGCATTGGAGGTTTCCTGGATGGCGCGGACATACTGCCCCTGAGAGAACAGGTTCATGTTGAAATTGGTCAGATCCACCGCCTTCCACAGACGGAGCACGTTCACCGCATGGCAGTCGGAGCCGGAGATCATCATGTCGTAGGGAACAGCCTTGACGTCCTGATAGTTGTCGTAGGTAACGGTGCATTTGCCGTCGTTCCAGTTTTCGTGAACCTCACCGCCCAGACGGATGATGAAGCTCTTGTCGGTGCGGGGAACCAGCCATGTGTCGCCCGTGTGCATCCAATTGTCGGGAAGCTCGATCTGGTTTCCGTCGATGATCTTCTGCTTGAAGAGACCGTATTCATAGCACAGGGAGAAGCCTGTCGCCGCATAGTTGAGGGAGGTGAGGGAGTCCATGAAGCAAGCCGCAAGTCTGCCGAGGCCGCCGTTTCCAAGCCCCGGGTCCGCCTCCATGGCGTAAATCTGCTCAAGATCAAAGCCCATTTCGGAAAGGACTTCACGGTATTCCTCGGAAATGCCGAGATTCATCAGGTTGTTCTTCAGAAGACGTCCTACGAGGAACTCCATACAGAGGTAGTACACCTTCTTCGGACGCTGCTGCTTGACGGTATCGTGGAACTGGGAACGCTTTTCGGTGAGGATATCCTTCACACTCATGACCGTTGCCTGATAGATTTGATCGGAGGTAGCTTCGGACGGCTTTACACCGAAATAACGAGCCAATTTTGCCTCAAGATTGGCTTTTACGGTATCTTTGGTAATAGGAGTATTCATAATCGTTACTGCCTTTTCAATAAAATTAATGGTTGATGCAGGGTTTGTCGAATTTCCGAACACGGAAAAATCGTACTCCGACAGGGATCGGGCATGGTGCCGCAGTCTCTCTGCCGGAGTGCAAAAGAATCAATAATATATGACTAATTTGAAACAGTTTCTCTGAAAGGGAAGACTGTTCGGTTGAAGAAACCGTACGAATCAAAGATGAAAATTGATTCTAATATACCCATTATTATTTTACACGATTGTCTCGTAAATTTCAATATATTTTTTAGCCGAAACGCTCCACGAAAAATCGACATTTATGACGTTTTTCACTAAATTGCTCCATTTCGTATGATCGCAATACATGGAAAGTGCGTAATAAATGACGTTCATCATGTCGTGTGCGTTGTAGTTGCAGAAGGTGAATCCGTTGCCGCTTTCGTCATATTCATTGTACGGTTTTATCGTATCTGCAAGACCGCCGGTTTCTCGTACAATCGGCACCGTACCGTAGCGGGAGGCAATCATCTGTGCCAATCCGCAGGGTTCGCTCTTGCTGGGCATCAGGAACATATCCGCACCGGCATAGAATTTCTTGGAAAGAGCCTTGTTGTATTCCAGCTTGATGCAGACCTTGTCGGGGTATTTTTTCTGCAGATTGGTGAAATAATCCTCCAGCTCAAACTCACCCGTTCCGAGGAGAACGAATTGAACCTTGTTGTTGGCAATAATTTCTTCCATCACGTGACGGACCAGATCAAATCCCTTGTGGGAAGCAAGACGGGAAACGGAGGCGATGACGGGGATTTCGGGGTTGACCTCCAAGCCGCACAGCTCCTGAAGCTCCGCTTTGCAGGCTGCCTTTCCCGCCATGTTGTCTGCGGTGAAGTTTTCGGCGATTTCGGGATCCTTTTCGCTGTTGTAGTAGTCCACGTCAATGCCGTTCACGATTCCAACCACCTTGCCCGATGCGCTGATGTCACGAAGGATATAGTGGAGTCCGCTTGAGTAATACTCGGTGAGGATTTCTTTGGCATAGGTAGAGCTTACGGTGCTTACCATGTCGGAGCAGACGATGGCGCCCTTCAGCAGATTGATGCAGCCGTTGTATTCCACGACGCTTCGATCCCATTCGTCAAGGTCGAAGATGTCCTTCAGAAGCTCGAATCCGTAGATTCCCTGATAGCCGATGTTGTGAATGGTGAACAGGGTGGAGACAGAACGGTATTTTTCGAGGTGGGCGTATTTTTTCTTGAGGTAGATCACGGAAAGGGCAGTCTGCCAGTCGTTGGCGTGGAGAACGTCGGGGTAGAAGTTCACAGCCGCCATCAGTTCCAGGATCGCTTTGCAGAAGAAGGCGAACCGTTCCCCGTCGTCAAAGCTGCCGTAGAGAAATTTGCGGTTGAAGTAGTATTCGTTGTCGATAAAGTAGTATTTGACGCCGTCCTTCACGGTGGAGAGGATGCCGCAGTATTGATTTCGCCAGCAGAGCTTTACGTTGATCTCCTGTTCAAGCTCCAGCACCTCTGCGTATTTTTCACGGATAGAAGGATACAGGGGCATGACCACGCGGATATCGGAATCTCTGCCCAGCTCCTTTTTCACCGCTTGGGGAAGGGAACCGATAACGTCCGCAAGACCGCCCGTGGAGGCAAACGGAAGCGCCTCAGACGCGGCATAAAGTATTTTCATAATAATTATCCTTTCTTATTGGGGAACGATGGGGACGCTGTCCCCAAACCCCTGCGCAACTGTGGAAGTTCCGCGAAGCGGAATTCCGGGAGAAATCAAAGATTTCTCCGTTGGAAAAGTTGGATCAAAACTTTTATACATGGAAGGGTGAATGGTTTGGCGGGGAAATTGTTGCTGTGCTGTATTTTGTAACAGTTGAAAAGTTTTTGAGGAGGGGCTTGGGGAGGTACTTTTCCCAAAAAGTATCTCCCCAAAAGTATCCCTTAAATCATCTTTCCCTTGGAGATGTAGAACGGCTGGGTGTCGGCGCCGCAGAGCATTCTGCCGTCGCGGATGACTGCGTTTTTGTCGGTGATGACGCAGTCTAAGTGGACGTTGTCGCCGATGACGGTGTCCTGCATGATGATGCTGTTTTTGACGGTGGCATTTCTGCCGATTTTTACGCCGCGGAAGATAATGGAGTTTTCCACCGTACCTTCAATGACGCATCCGTCCGCCACGAAGGAATCTTTAATGGAGGAGGTGCCGCTGTAGTAGGCGGGGGTGGAGTTTCTGACCTTTGTATAAATGGGTCTGTCCTTTACGTTGAACAGGGCATTTCTCGCCTCGGGATTGCGGATCAGCTCCATGCTGCTTTCATAATAATCCGTGAAGGAGGAAATACAAGCGAAGTAACCGTCGTACTTATAGACTCTGTAGTTGTGGGTATGCATGTTGCGGGCGATCACGTCACGGGTCAGACTGGTATAGTTATGGGTGATGGCATCCGCTACGATCTGCTGGAGATAACCGGTTTTCATAACAATGATATTCAGATTCAGATCCACCTCTCCCTCATAATCAAGAGGGTAGGCAAGACAGTCTGTGATTCTGCCCGAATCGTCGGATTTGAGGATTACGGCGGTTTTCGCCTGATCCTTGTTCAGTTCAACGGTCTTGACCGCAATGGTCATATCCGCATCCGTCTTTTTATGATAAGCAATAATATCGTTGAGGTCGATGTTGCAGATCACGTCGCAGTCGGAGAGAACCACGTATTCGTCGGTCAGACGGCTCAGACTGTAGTTGACGCTCTTCAGCGCCTCCAATCTGGTCTGATACAAGGCGGGAATGTTGTTTGCGTACGCTGTGATAAAGGGGGGAAGAATCTTGATACCACCCGAACGGCGGGCAAGGTCCCAGTCTTTACCGGAGCCGATGTGGTCCATGAGGGAGTGGTAGTTGTAGCTGGTGATGACGCTGATGTTGAAGATGTTGGAGTTCACCATATTGGACAGGGTGAAGTCAATGAAGCGGTAACGACAGGCGAAAGGCACCGACGCAACCGTACGGAGTCGTGTGAGCTCCGGAATGTTATGATCGTGAACATTGGAAAAGATAATTCCTGATGCTGACATGGTAGTTTGTCCTTTCTCTCTCGTTACGTTAGTTTTGTTTTTCTTTCTCGTTGAGCCATTCTGCGTTGACCATCGCACCGCCGGGGATATCCACGCCGGGCTTCAGCTCAAGGTCGGAGCCGATGACGGTTACGTTGTCTCCTGCGTTTTTTGTACGGCCCACAACGCAGCCTGCGCCGATGGTGGTGTCGCTGTCAACGATACTGTAGTTGATGGTGGCGCCTTCTCCCACCGTTACGTTCTTCATGATGATGGAATCCTTGATGTAAGCGCCTCTTGCAACGGTAACGCCGCTGAACAGAATGGAGTTTTCCACAATGCCCTCGATGTTGCAGCC
>JAZQUQ010000366.1:0-1869 GCA_045631365.1 Eubacteriales bacterium
AAGGTGAGGGCCATGGTCAGGGCCAGCACCAGTG
Organism: Eubacteriales bacterium; assembly: GCA_045631365.1. Classification (GTDB taxonomy): domain Bacteria; phylum Bacillota; class Clostridia; order Oscillospirales; family CAG-272; genus UMGS1696. The sequence continues at coordinate 35 of JAZQUQ010000366.1, forward strand.
CGATGATCTTCTTCATAATATACCTTACCTTTCTTTCCGGCTGTTGCCCCCGCCGGCGGGGAGAATGAAAAAAGAACCGCTTTGCCAAAGCGGTCCCGGAAAAACGGAAACAATGTCCCCGTGTTCCCTGATAGCGCTCCACAAAGAATGTGACAGTCCGGCGGATGTTCTCCGACGAACCAGCGATGGAGTCACAGGCATGACACCCTCGCTTCGGCGGTGGTCCCTTTCTTCCATCGGGGCTGCCTGGCCTTCCGACAGGATACTCCTGAATACCGCACCTCTATCAAGCGATTCAATTTGGATGTATCCTAGCATACAATTGTACATCTGTCAACAACTTTTTTCTTCCCTTGACAGACAATGGCGGAAATCATAAAATAGAAAGCACGGAGGTATGTATATGGAAAAACTCAAAAAGCTTCTGAACCGGGAGACAATCCTCTATATCATCTTTGGCGTGGCCACCACCGTGGTGAATTATGTTGTCTTCCACCTTTTATATAATGTGCTGTGGCATCAGAGTCACAGCCTTGCTGCCAATGCGGCGGCTTTTGTGGCGGCGGTTATTTTCGCGTTTGTGGTCAACAAGCTCTTCGTCTTTGAAAGCAAAAGCTGGAGCGGTGCGACTTTGAAGCGGGAGATCCCCTCCTTCCTGGGCGCTCGGATCGGCTCCTTCGGCATCGAGGAGGCGGGATTGTTCCTGGCGGAGAAGGTGCTGAAGCTTGGCGGCGTGATTGCGTTCACTCTTGGGGGAACTGCCTTCGACTGGATCACCGTGGTCAAGATCGCGCTGGCCTTCGTGGTTGTTGCACTGAACTATGTGTTCTGCAAGCTGTTTGTATTTAAGAAGTAAGAAAAGGGCCGCAGGGTGATCTGCGGCCCAACGCATTTAGGGAGGTTTGCCATGACGGAAATGGAGAAGGCCCGGGCGGGACTGGAATTCATTCGCGGAGACAGCCAGCTGCGCCGCATCCGGGAACGGGCGGAAGGATTGTGCTTCCGGCTGAATCATACGCCACCGGAGGAAGGAGAGAAACGAAGAGAGCTTCTGCGGCAGCTGATCCCCAACCAGGGGGAGGACTGTACCATCAAGCCACCGTTCCTGTGCGATTACGGGGAATTCATTATATTGGGCAATCACTTCTTTGCGAATTATGGATGTAAGTTCGTAGATGGCGGAACGATTCGTTTCGGCCATGATGTGCTGGTGGGCCCGGGGTGTACCTTTGTTACTGTGAATCATGCCATCGAACCGGAACGCCGTCTGCAGGGAGTTATGCAGTGTAAGCCGATCACAGTGGGGGATAATGTCTGGTTTGGTGCAGAGGTAACCGTATGCCCCGGCGTGACCATCGGAGAACATAGTGTCATCGGTGCGGGGAGTGTGGTTGTGAAGGATATTCCGGCGTATGCAGTGGCAGCGGGGAATCCCTGTAAAGTGGTTCGTTACCTGGATGAAAAAGAAAATTGAAAAAATCTAAAAAAAGGTGTTGACAAATGGGTTATGGTGTGATAGTATATCCAAGCGCTCGAGAGAGCGGCGAACAAATAGCTCAACAAACCGATGAAGTTTGGATAGAATTTGGGAGAAAATCGAAGAATTCGGCTCAAAAGAGAAGCGTGAAAATTCCTCGAAAAACCTCGAAAAAAGTTCTTGACAAACGGAGGCAGATGTGCTAAGATAAATAAGTCAGCGCGAGAGCGACTGACGAAGAGCTGTACCTTGTAAATTGAATAACGCAAAGATGACTTTTATCACCTTTGGACAAAATAAGGTTTTAATTGATAAATTAAGCCAACGAAAATTCTTGAGTAAATTTGCTAGACAAATT
>JAZQUQ010000367.1:0-1687 GCA_045631365.1 Eubacteriales bacterium
CGTTATGCTTGGGAGAGGCGGGAAGGGTCAGTTCAAAGCCTGTTTCGTACTTGGAGGGGTAGCCGTTGGATGCCATGATCACACAGCAAGCGTGCTTATCGCTGAACTTTACTTCCATATCGGAAAGGGTTTCAAAGCGCACCGCCTTCATGACTTCAAAAAGGTCTGTTTCGAGAAGAGGGAGAACAACCTGTGTCTCGGGGTCACCGAAACGGCAGTTATATTCGATCACCTTGGGGCCGTCCTTTGTAATCATAAGTCCAAAGTAGAGGCAGCCCTTGAAGGTTCTTCCCTCTGCGTTCATTGCGTTCATGGTGGGGAGGAAAATCTTCTCCATGCATTCCTTTGCAATGTCGTCGGTGTAGCAGGGGTTGGGAGCTACTGTGCCCATACCGCCTGTGTTGAGTCCTGTATCGTTGTCCCCTGCTCTCTTGTGGTCCATAGAGGAAATCATGGGAACAACGGTCTTGCCGTCGGTGAAGGAAAGAACGGAAACCTCGGGTCCTTCCAGAAATTCTTCAATAACAACGCGGTTGCCGCTTGCACCGAAGACCTTGTCTTCCATGATTTCGGTAAGTCCTGCCACAGCGGATTCGTAATTTTCGCAGATCAGCACACCCTTACCAAGCGCCAGACCGTCTGCCTTGATTACAAGGGGATATGCGGCGGTCTTAATGTACTCCATAGCGGGAGCAACGGATTCAAACACCTCGTAAGCTGCGGTGGGAATGCCGTACTTCTTCATAAGATTCTTGGAGAACACCTTACTGCCCTCGATCTGTGCCGCAGCCGCAGAAGGACCGAAACAAGGAACACCGATCTCCTCCAGCGCGTCAACACAGCCGAGAACCAGCGGATCGTCGGGTGCCACAACGGCAAAACCGATGTCATTGTTCTTCGCAAATTCAACGATGGCGGGAATATCCTTCGCGCCGATGTTCACACACTCCGCATCAGCGGCAATGCCCCCGTTTCCGGGAAGCGCGTAAATCTTCTCAATCTCCGGACTCTGCTTCAGCTTCTTGATAATCGCATGCTCGCGTCCGCCGGAACCTACTACTATAATCTTCATATTTACTCCTATTTATATGGGGAAAAACGATATGGGGCGCTGCCCCAAACCCCGCTTAAACCTTTTTGAGAAAAGGTTTAAGAATCCAAAAACTTTTATACTGTGGGGAATTTTGGGTTTCTTACAGTTCTAATGTTCAGATAAAACGATACGTCAACCAATAAGTTGGGATAAACTCCACCCTCGTGGGTTGTCTTTCGTTTTAAACAAAGGTTGTGCCGAGCCTGCCCGCCGATACTGCAAACCAACTTGGATACACCTTGGAAAAAGTCGGTTGCCGAAGGCAATTCAAAATGGTTGGTCCCATTTTGAAAGACTTTTTCAGAAGCGGGGCGTATCTCTTACAATTCCAACCTAACTTTATCCCCGCTTAGTGGTGGAAGAGGCGCATACCGGTGAACGCCATGACCATGTCATTCTTGTCGCATTCTGCGATAACCAGGTCGTCGCGGATGGATCCGCCGGGTTCTGCGATATACTTAACACCGGATGCGTTTGCACGCTTGATGTTGTCTGCAAAGGGGAAGAATGCGTCGGATGCGAGAGCAACGTCGGTGAAGCCGTCCAGCCATACGCGCTTGTCCTCTGCGGTGAGAGGTGCGGGCTGTTCGGTGA
>JAZQUQ010000368.1:0-17160 GCA_045631365.1 Eubacteriales bacterium
GGTGTACCTGCTGCGATCTGGAGAGCGATGTTCTTTGCCATTTCAGCGAATTCTGCCTTTGCTGCTGTAGCGTCATCTGTGATGAACTTAACAACAACACCTGCAACACCGCCGCCATGGATGTATGTGGAGCATACGCCGTCGATGATGATGAAACGGCGGATGTTCATGTTTTCACCGATTGTGAAGATCATATCCTTCAGCTTTGCTTCAACGGTTGCGAAGTTTGCGTCGTAAGGAAGTGCCTTCAGTGCTTCGATATCAGCGGGCTTGTTGTCAACGATAACTTCAAGAAGACCCTTAACGAATGCCTTGAATGTATCGTTCTTTGCAACGAAGTCAGTTTCAGCGTTAACTTCGATCATAGCAACAGTCTTGCCCTTTGCGAGGATGTCAACAACACCTTCTGCTGCAATTCTGCCTGCCTTCTTATCAGCCTTGCCGAGACCCTTTTCTCTGAGAACCTTGATCGCAGCGTCGAAATCGCCGTCTGCTTCAACGAGAGCCTTCTTGCATTCCATCATGCCGGCACCGGTCTTTGCTCTGAGATCGTTTACCATCTTAGCTGTAATAGCTGCCATTTTATATTTCCTCCGCGTTTTATGATTTTTTGTTTTACTTAAATCGGTTCTGGAACAAATTATTCAGCGTCTTCTGCTTCTTCTGCTGCAGTGATTTCTGCTTCAGCTTCGCTGAGCTGTTCGCCCTGCTTGCCTTCGAGAACTGCGTCAGCGATAACGGAAGAGATCAGGCGGATTGCACGGATCGCGTCGTCGTTACCGGGAATTACGTAGTCAGCATCATCGGGGTCGCAGTTGGTATCAACGATTGCAACAACGGGAATACCAAGCTTCTTAGCTTCGAGAACTGCGTTGTGTTCCTTGCGGGGGTCAACAATGAAAATAGCGGAAGGAAGTCCGTTCATGTTCTTGATACCGCCGAGGTTCTTCTCGAGGTTGAACATTTCCTTCTGAAGAGCAGCAACTTCCTTCTTGGGAAGCATATCGAATGTGCCGTCTTCCTGCATCTTTTCGAGAGAACGGAGTCTTTCGATAGACATCTTGATTGTCTTGTAGTTGGTCAGCATACCGCCGAGCCATCTTACGTTTACATAGTACATGCCGCAGCGTTCAGCTTCTTCGCGGATTGCGTCAGCTGCCTGCTTCTTTGTACCAACGAAGAGGATGTTGCCGCCGTCTGTTGCAACGTCGCGAACGAACATGTAAGCTTCTTCGAACTTCTTGATGGTCTTCTGGAGGTCGATGATGTAGATACCGTTACGTTCTGTAAAGATATACTCAGCCATCTTAGGGTTCCAACGTCTTGTGTGGTGACCAAAATGCACACCTGCTTCGAGCAGCTGCTTAATAGAAACAATAGACATAATTTTATGTCCTCCTTCGGTTAATTCCACCATATCGCATACATCTGCTACCCTTTTGCACTCCGGTCAAAGAGGCAAACGGCACCGGCAGATATGACTCCGATATGTGTGTTGTGATGTGTCGGAAATTTTTACCGCACATGTGGATATTATACCACATGAAATCTTAAATTGCAACCCCATTTTTATGTTTTACAGTTTGTTTACATTTTCTCACCACAGCCAGCCGCCCCGCTTCTTCGGAGGACACTCTCCGCAGGTTTGGCAGCCGCTGCTCCATTCCCCGGGGCAGACGAGGATGGCGTCCTCGCCGATGCATTCGATTTTGTCCCAGGGAATGCGGTATTCACTCTTCCCTCCTCTGAAACAGAAGCCTCCCGAAACCGAGGAAACAAGGAGTGCCGCGATTTTCCCGCAGGTCGGGTCAATTTCAAAATCCGTCACATACCCCAACTTTCTCCCGTCCTTGGTGAGAATCACGTCTTTCACCCTGAGTTCCGCCGTACTGCATCCCATAAAGCAATCTCCTTTTCTATGAGTCAATACAGTATATGCGTTTCCTCAAAAAAAATCAGATGCGGTACCGAAATACTCGCATCTGTTGTGATTTATTCGCTATGGCGAAGGGAGGGTCTTTCCTCGCATCCGATCAGCTCCGTGGTTCCTCTGCCGTTTGTCATTTCCGTGACGAAGGAGGAAAGCTCTTCCACACGATCCGCTTCGAGGGCGGTCATTACGGCGACGGACTCACCGAAATCCGCACCTTCCTCCGAAATGTTCATCTTCGGGAGGGCGACGGTCAGCTTCTGGTAATCGGAATAGCTGACGGTGACGCGGACGAGAGCAAACTGCTCGTAAACGGCGATTCCCGCTTCATCCAGCGCCTGTCTTGCGGAAGCGGAATAGGCTCGGACCAGTCCGCCAGCCCCCAACAGAATTCCGCCGAAGTAACGGGTCACCACCACCACGAGATCACAAGCACCGGACATCTTCAGCACGTTCAGAACGGGCATTCCCGCCGTACCCTGAGGTTCTCCGTCGTCGGAAAAACGGGCGATAGCCCCACCGTTCAGCAAATACGCGTAGACGTTGTGGGTTGCATCCGCATATTCCGCCTTTTTCTGAGCAACGAACGCTTTTGCTTCCTCTTCCGTAGAAACAGGCTTGGCGTGGCCGAGAAAGATGGATTTTCGCTCCTCCATCTCCGCCGTAACCTCTCTTGCAATGGAGACTCTTTTCTTCGCCGCCTCGGGGGACGGCTGTGCGGATTCTTTTTTCTTCTGCTTCATACCTTTGTCCATGCCTTTCGATGAGCTTCGGGACGAGCCGTCCACAGGAATGCTTCACGCACGAATTTATTCTTCAACAATATATTTCTTGATTTTGGCATACAGCTTTTCGTCTGCAACAACATCTGCATAGATGCCGTCTTCCCTGTATTCCACGGTTACGTCGTCCCCTTCTTTGTAGATCAGACCCGTAACGGCGCCTTCCTCGGGGGGGATAAACAGCTTCACCCTGCGTTTTCCCGCATTGGCGATCCGTTCCACGATTTCCACCAGTTTATCGCAGCCTGCACCGGTTTTGGCGGAGATAAACACAACCTCCGTATTGGTGGATGCCGCAAGAGCTCTCATGTTGATCAGTGCATCCCGATCGGAGCAGACGTCGCATTTGTTGAACACGTAAACCGTAGGCTTTCCGATGGCACCAAGCTCCTCAAGAAGATTTGCGGTTACCTCTGCCTGTGCGGTAAACTCGGGGTCGGAGGCGTCAATAACGATGAGAAGAACATCGGAATACACCGCCTCATCCAAGGTGGATTTGAACGCCTTGATCAGATGATGGGGGAGCTTACGGATAAAACCGACGGTGTCCGTCAGCAAAAGCTTGGTTCCCGAGGGGGTAGTGAACTGTCTCGTGGTAGGGTCAAGGGTGGCGAACAGCTTGTCTTCCGCCAAAATCCCCGCTCCTGTGAGATAATTGAGGAGGGTACTCTTCCCCGCGTTGGTGTATCCAACAATACCGCATTTCACAATACCCGATTTATCTCTCGCTTGACGCATGGTCAAACGGGTGTGTTCCACCTTCTCGATTTCCGCCTCAAGGGCAGCAATTCTTGACTTGATCCGACGGCGGTCGATTTCCAGCTTTGTTTCACCGGGACCTCTGGAACCGATGTTTCCCGCAGCCGAACCGCCCTGACGGGAAAGGTCTTTTCCCTTACCGATCAAACGGGGTGCCGTATAACGGAGCTGGGCAAGCTCTACCTGAAGGCGTCCTTCGCTGGTTCTTGCGTGGTCGGCAAAAATATCGAGAATCAGAATGCTTCGGTCGATCACCTGTACGTCCCGCTCGATGGAATCTTCAATTTCACGAATTTGGGAAGGAGAAAGCTCACAGTCGAAAACCACCAGCTCCGCTTCAAGGGCATCGCACATTTCGCTGAGCTCACGTACCTTTCCGCTTCCGAACATGGTACGGTTATCGGGAGCATCACGCATCTGGGTCAGAATCCCCACAACCTCGCCCCCGGCGGTATCAAGAAGACGTTCCAGCTCATTGAGGCACTTCATGCACTCTTCTTCCTCGCCCTGTCGATACACAGAACACAAAATCCCGCGGGTCAGGTGGGATTCTTCCCTTGATTCAATCTTCATTTCAGCCATTTAGACACCTCCGTCTCTGATTACATACAGAAAAAAGAAAAGCCGAACAGGAAAGAAAGCATATCGCTTCGCTTATCCTGCCCGACAGCCTTTTTCGGACAAACAGTTCGAATGATTCGGATAAAAACCCGACTATAAGAAAATTACTTTCTTGCCTCAAGACGCTTCTTGAACTTATCAACACGTCCGCCAGCATCAACGAACTTCTGCTTACCGGTAAAGAAAGGATGGCACTTAGAGCAAATATCAACTCTCAGCTCACCGTTCGCATCTCCCTTTGTGGAATGAGTTACAACAGATTCGCCGCAAGCGCAACGGATTGTTACCTCTTTATACTCGGGATGGATTTCTGCCTTCATTTATTTTCACCTCCCACGGATACTCATGTAGAAAGGATTATACCACATCACAGAATAAAATGCAATAGCTTTTTGAAATATTTTTCTGTTTTTTTCAGTTTTTTCTCATATTTTGGAGGCAATCTGTTTTTTCAGCCGTTCTATAATCCTTTTTTCCAGTCTTGAAATGTAAGATTGGGAAATCCCCAGCCGATCCGCCACTTCTTTTTGGGTCAATTCTCTCTTCCCCGTCAAACCGTACCGCATTTCGATAATCGTCCGTTCTCTCTCCTCCAAACCCGACACCGCTTCCCGTATGGTTCGTTCATCCTCGCTTTTTTCAAGATCGTAGCTGACGGAATCCTCATCCGTACCGAGAATATCGGACAAAAGAAGCTCGTTTCCGTCCCAATCGATGTTCAGCGGCTCGTCAATGGAGATATCCCCCTTGTGCGCCGTGTTTTTTCTTATGTACATCAGAATTTCGTTTTCGATGCATCTTGACGCGTAGGTAGCCAGCTTGATGTTTTTATCCGCACGATAGGTTCGGATGGCTTTGATCAGACCGATGGTTCCGATGGAGATCAGATCCTCGATTCCGATTCCCGTTCCGTCGAATTTCTTGGCAATATAAACCACCAGTCGGAGGTTGTGCTGGATCAGAATATCCGCGGCGTTCTGATCATTGGGCATTCTTCGGATCATTTCCGCCTCGTCCTCTGCCGAAAGCGGTGCCGGCAGCACGTCAGTCCCGTTAATATAATAACTGTTTCCGCTCGGCTCATCGAAAAACACCAGCATCATCCGTCCCACCATGGTCCGAAAATTCAGCATTGCGTGAAACGCACTTGATTGAATCATCATAACGCTCTCCCTTTCACTATTACAAATTACCCGCACAGGCTCATAGGCACGATTCCGTCATATCCGCCGTAGCTTCCCTTTCCGCCTTTTCCGTCCAGGGCAACCACGGCGTTTTTCCTCACTCCGTCGATTTTCACTTCATCCGGCACAAACCCGAATAAAAGTCCCGATCCGCCCACCGTTTTCTGGGGAATCAGTCGGATTTTCAGCTTAATTTCCCCTGCCGATTCACTGTTTAATCCTTTGAAGCAGCGGATCTCCTCGGGAATTTCTCCTTCAAACACCTCATAAGATACAATAATCACGGGACAGCCGCTCAATGGCTCCCTCAAAAGATTCCCCGAATCCACAAGCCCGCGAAAAGAAATTTCCCGCCCGTTCAGCCGAACCGCAACCGCCGCGTCCCTTCGTTCGGATTTATGAAGGAAAAATCGGACAAAAAAGAGCGCCGCCGCAAAGGTAATAATGAAGTATTTGGAATAGGACGGCATCCCCTCCCCCTCCGTATACACGGGGGTTCCCATCTCCATCACCATACTCATCAATCCACCGAGGAGAGATCCGCTCCCCCACACCACGAAGCACTGACGAACAAAGTCCTTCCGACTTTGTGGGACACCGAACGCAATCCGCGTCATAAGGGCAGAGGCAAGGACCGTCCCCGTGAGCGACAGGAGCGAATTACGAATCCAGATCACAGCCGCCACACCGTACGCCGCACCCAAAGCGGAAGCTGCGGTCTTTGCCGCCATCCCGGATTTTGCGTGTGTCAGCTTTGCCGCAATATACAGGGTCAGAAAATCCATGCTCCAATTGATCAGAAAAAGCACATCCGCATACAGTACCGTCTCCTCATCCACTCCCTTCCGAGGATTATTATACCAACTGCGGCGGAAGATTTCTGTCGGAACGGGGATATGCCGTATATTTCCCGTATTTCCCGAAGGGTAATTTCCCAACCATATCTCCCCGTCTTCTTGACTGTCTGCCCAATTTATGCTATGATAAAGGTATCATTACATCCATTCGTTGAGGTATTCTTATGAGCATTATCACCTTGACCCTTTCTCCTGCTTTTGACATCCATTGCACCGTCAAGGGATTCACCGCCGGCCGTGAGCACCTTGCCTCCGATCGGTCACGGGGCATCGGCGGAAAAGGGATCAACATTTCCCGTGCGCTGTCCGAAAACGGCATCCGCAATCAGGCGTTGGTTCTTCTGGGAGACGAAAACGGGGACGATTTTGCAAAGGGGCTTGAGGAATGCAGTCTCGATTTCCGTGCGCTCTCCGTCCCCGGCAGAATTCGGGAAAACATGACCATCCATTCGGTGGGCGAACACTCCGAGGAAACAAGAATCAGCTTCTGCGGTTTTTCCGCCGATGCGTCCCACCTCGACCGACTTTTGAACTTGTGTACCATTGATACGGACAGCATCATCACCTTCACAGGTTCTCTCCCCGAGGGGATTGACCTTGCCTGTGCCGAAAACTTTCTTGAAAACATCATCCGAACGGGCGCACGCCTTGTAATCGACTCCAAATCCATCCCCCTTGATCTGCTGTGCAAGCTTCGCCCGTGGCTGATCAAACCAAATCTTGAAGAAGCGGAAGCCTATTTCGGCCCCTTGGATTTTGACAAAACGGTTCAAACCGCCCGTGAGCTTCAGAAAAACGGGATTGCCAACGTCATGATCAGTCTGGGTGCCGACGGAGCAATCCTTGCCTGTGACGAAGGGGTATATCTGGCGGTTCCTCCTCGGATCGAAGCCATTTCCACCATCGGCGCGGGAGACTCCATGATTGCAGGCTTCATTTCAGAGGATTGCGAATCCTCCGAACGCCTTGCCTCCGCCGTTTCGTGGGGAACGGCAGCCTGTCTCACGAAAGGAACCAATCCCCCCCGCCCCGAAGATATCGCCCGCATTTCCAAAGAAGTGATGGTAACAAAGATCCGATAAACAGAAAAAACGAGCTTCTCTCCGAAAGGAAAGTATGCTCGTTTTTTGATGGGAGGCTTGTCACAAAAGCAAAAAACAGCGACGAATCATTTGATCCATCGCTGTTTGGTGCGGAAAACGGGACTTGAACCCGTACGGTGTACACCACACGCCCCTCAAACGTGCGCGTCTGCCAGTTCCGCCACTTCCGCATTTGACTGAGCTGCACTTTTGTGCATTTCCCTGTCAACGTGTTACATTATACCACTTTCGTTCCCGTTTGTCAATACCTTTTTTGATTTTTTTGAGAGAATTTCAAATATTTTGAAATTTCGTTTTTACACCACACCATTCTTACGCATGGTCATGTAATCCTCTAAAATCAGTCTTGCGGAAAGGGAGTCCACGGTATTCTTTCGCTTCTTCCCTCTCACGTTATTATCGGAAAGAATTCGGTGGGCGCTCACCGTAGTAAGGCGTTCATCGCACATTGCCACGGGAATTCCGCTGATTTCGTGAACATAAGCGGCAAAATCCTTACACTTCTGACTGCGAGGTCCTTCGCTGCCGTCCATGTTCTTGGGATTGCCCACCACGATCAGCTCTGCCTTCAGCTCTGCTGCACGGGCTGCCACCGCTTCCGCTGCTTTTTTGAAGCCCTCTTCCTTGATCATGGGTTCATCCCTTGCCATCATCTCATATTTATCGCATACCGCAATTCCCGTACGCACGTCGCCAAAATCCACACCCATGATAACCATATTAATACCTCTCTTGACTTATCTTGATCGTTCCCGTTTCGTCCTTCGGGAAAATGAAAAGCGATCCGCACAGAAAACCGTCGCTGTCGTCTCTGTGCGGCACTTGTTATTGGGATTTATTCGTTGTCTGCAGAATCTACATGGGATTCATCAGACTCACGTTCTCTGTCCTTCTTTTTATTTTTTACGTATTCCATAACCTCTGCTCTGGTGGGAATGGAGGTGGATGCACCATGACGGGTTACGGAGATGGCCGCCGCCACGTTGGCATACTTCACCGCGGTTATGATATTTCCCGTCTGCATGTAAACGTAAGTCATGACTGCGGAGAAAACGTCACCTGCCGCCGTGGTATCCACGGGAGTTACGTCCTCGGCGGGAATCACGAAATACTCCTTGCCATCGAAGATGAAAGCTCCTCTTTCGCCCCATTTGATTACGATATATTTGGCGTCTACCATAGTGGAGAGCTTAATTGCCGCACGGAGCGCACTTTCTTCTCCTGTGGGAGCAATGCCCGTAAATGCCCGTGTTTCGGTCTCGTTGGGAGAGAAAATTTCCACCTTTCCAAGCTGACGGAGGGGGAAATCGGTTCTTGCAGGGCCTGCGTCAATGAAGACGGGAATGCCCGCCAGATTTGCCCGTCTTGCCGTTTCCAGAATGGCTTCGTCGGGGATTTCCATCTGTAAAAAGACCGCATCGGGATAGCAAATAAAGCTTTCCTCGATATCCGCTTCGTTCAGAGCACTGTTGGCACCGGGGTAACAGATAATTCTGTTCTTTCCGTTGTCCTCCACCAGAATGGAAGCGAGACCTGTGGGACGGTCTTCGTCTTTCACGATATATCTTGTATCAATGCCTTCCTTTTCATACATGGCAATCAGGCGTTTGCCGTTGGCATCGTTACCCACACGGCAGGTAAACACGCAATCTGCACCGAACCGTGCGAAGGCAATGGCGGAGTTTGCTCCCTTACCGCCGGGAACGTACGAATAGCCGCCTTCTTTTTCAATAATGGTTTCGCCGGAATAGGGAACACGGATCATTCGCTGTACAAAGTCAATATTGGCACTGCTGACGACAAGTACACGATCTTTTCCCATAACAAAATACCTCCTATGCTGATCCGATTTTTATTCTTGCAATATAGGATTATAATTCAATCTTTTTGGCGTTTTTAGAATTGGGGTAGCAGGTTACGTCGTAAATATTCTGGTTTCTGCTCCCTCTGAACTTCAGAGAAAGATCCCGTTCTGCTTCCACAAAAGGTCCGTCTACCAGATAGTTCGTGACGGAAAGGAGATTATGAACGCCCTTATCATGCTCTGCCATTTTCAAAAGCTGCTGATAGGTATAACCGGAGTAGGTCATGACGTCCATCCCCCGTTCTCTTGCACACTTCCCGATCTCATAAAGAGGTTCCGGCTGACAGAAAGGTTCGCCGCCCGAGAACGTAATGCCGCGGATAGAGGGGTTTTTGATCAAATGCTCCCAAATTCTCGTGGTTGAGCTGAGAAAACCGCCGTCCGGATCGTGACTCTCTGCATTATGGCATCCCTTGCATTTATGGGGACAGCCCTGGACAAACACAACGTAACGGAGCCCCGGTCCGTCCACAATGGACTCACGAATGACACCAAACAGCCGAATTTTCATCTCCTTCGGGGCAACGGAAACGTTCATACTGTTCGGATAAGCGGACATACTCATTCTCGAATTCAATATCATTATAAAAGAAATCTCCCTCTGCGTACGATTCTCTGTTTAGTATATAAGTAAGATCGGAAGCCTTGCTATCAAGCTCTGTCGAAAAACATATTCCTATTCATTATACTTCATTTCCCTTCAAAAAGCAACACCTATTGAACCGAAAATGAAACTTTGGAGAAAACCACCATACACAGATAAGATGTCGAAGAAACCAACATCAGAATTCCACTTCGGAAAAGCCGTTTCCATCAAGAACGGAAAGGGTTTTGACGCCTGCTGCCTTCAGATACTTTACCGCTTCATCATACCATATATCAAGTTTTTCGGCATAATGACAGTCGGAGCCGATGGTGAAGGTTCCGCCCAGCCGCAGAATTTCACGGAGAATGAAATCATCGGGATAGGGTGTGGTGCGAAGACCTCTGGCGATGGCACCCGTGTTCAGCTCGAACCGCTTGCAGTGCTTCATGATTTCACGGATCGCCTCCAAGGCAGCGTCACGGTAAGCGGGATCTTCCGCATCGAAGAGGCTGTATTTGGTAATCAGGTCAAAATGGCCCACGATATCGGGCTTCTTCTTGATAATCACCTCTGCGGACTGCTCAAAGTAGGCTTTTGCCATATCGGTAAAGCTGCCGCCGAAGCATTCCTCCGCAACCTTTTTCTGAAGGTCTCCGCTCATATCAACGGGGTAATATTCCCCCTTCGCTTTCAGATAATGGACGCTTCCGAGGACGTAGTCGTAGTCGTAATCGGGACTCTCCCCGTCGCAGTCCAGCTCGATGCCGGAAAGGATGCAGATCTGACCCTCGTAACGCTTCTTTGCCTCCTCCATCTCTTTCCGATAGGCAAGCTCGCCTTCTTTACTCATGCAGTAGCTTAAGTCGAACCAAGTGAAGCTGTGGTCGGAAAAACCGAGGTGAGTAAATCCTTTGTCAAGGGCGGAACGGATCATTTCATCCATTGTATTTTTTCCGTCGGAATATTTCGTGTGGGTATGATAATTTGCTTTTATCATGTTCGTTGTCCTTTCCGGTCGCAAATTTAGAAAGCCTTACAAAAGAGCCAAAAGCTCGTCAAACCGATGGATGGAGTAAGAATAATTCGTTACCTTCCCCCTGCCGAACTGCTCGCCGAAGCCGTATTTGGCGTAAACAAAAGGGATCGCGGATTTATCCGCAGCGATGCTGTCGCTGGTGGTATCCCCAACGAGAATGGGGGATTTCAAACCGTGCCGTTTCATGAGAATGCGGATGTTCTCTGCCTTCTCCATTTTGGTGTCATCGGAACAGAGGTAATCCTTAATATACGGCGCCCCTCCGTTTGCGTGGAGGAAGCATTCAATGTATCCGCATTGGCAGTTGGATACGATCAACAGCGGATATTTTTCGGAAAGCTGCTTCAAAGTTTCAAGGACACGGGGATAGAGAATCCCGCCGTGTTCCCCCAAAACCCGATTTTCAATGGCACAGCTTGCCCGCATCATCCGCATCTGCCCCTCGGGCGGGAGTGTGGGGAACAAAATAGCACCCAACTCTTCGTTTGTAAGTCCCATATAATATCGGATGCATTCTACGTTAATGGGTTCGGACGGAATCACATCGGGATTTTCCGCAAGGACGGTTTTCCACCCCTCGGCAATGGCTCCCGTTGCATCCCAGATGGTGCCGTCCAGGTCAAACAAAATGCCGTCCGGCTTCAAGGATGTAAGGTTCACGGTTTTACCTGACTTTCTTCACATAATCAACTTAACTATACCATATTATATAAAATCGGTCAAGACAAAAAGAGTGAACAAACGGGAAATATGAAGAAAAACCTTGGCAAAAAAACACCAAGGTTTTAAGAGTATCAATCACTTGTTTTTTTCCTCACGAGCCGCCGCGAAAACGGGAGAACGGAAAGCTCCTCCTTCCCCACGCATCCCGCAAGCAGTACCACCGCGCAGTAAGCACACCCGCCGAGAAAAATAGCGGAAAGTGTAGCAGCATTCTGTGAAAAGATGGGGGACAGAAGGGTATATGCCCCGAAAGCACTTCCGCCGCAGACCGCCCCTGCAAGGAGAGGCTTGAAGAACAGCTTTGTAAAAGGAAGGCGAATCCCGGTACAGCGGATCACGAAAACAAAATTGATCAGGGATGCAGTGAAGTAACACAAAAACGTGGACAGCGGCGCACCCTTGATGCCAATCAACCGAATCATAATCGCCTCGGACAAAATCTTGACCACCGTTCCCGCAAACATGGAGATCACAGGCTTCCCTGCCTTTCCGTACGCCTGCAGAATCGCATTGCTCACGGCAAGTATACACACAAAGAAAGACGCAGGTGCAAGAATCGCCAAAAGAGGAGCAGCCGCCAAAGCCGACGAATCCTTATAAAACATCCGCAGAATGGGCTCCGACAACGCGGACATTCCGAAGGCACACGGAACCCCAAGAAGAACCGCCGCACGAAGGGAACCCTCCGCAATCCCCTTGGCACGCTCCCCATCCTCTTCGGCACGGGAGGAGGTCAGAATGGGAAGCATGGCACAAGTAATGGGGTAGATTAATACGGGAGGCAGATTGAACATAGGGACAGCCAATGAGGTATAGTTCCCGTACAATACGGTGGCTTCCTCCTGTGCCAGTCCCGAGAGTCTGAGAAGGCGCTGAATCAGCACCGTATCGACCATACCCGAGATACTCATCACCGCCGCACTCACGGTGATAGGCACGGAGATCACCGCAAACCGTCGGAGGATCGCGGTGAAAGGAAGAATGTTCTCCCGTTTGTCATCATTCAAGGGGGGCAGATCGTTCGTTTCCTCACGGAAGCAAAGCTTTGCGGCAAACAGATACACCATACCGATGAAGGAGCCAACGGAAATCCCCGACACCGCATACGCCGCCGTGATATGGATTCCGTAGCCCATTCGGATGGAATAAAGGGCAGCGGCAATTCCCAAAATCAGCTTACACAATGCTTCAATCAGTTGGGAAACCGCAATGGGGAGCATCCGCTGGCATCCTTGAAAGTATCCTCGGTACGCACTTGAAATGCAGATAAAAAACAAGGTGGGGGCAATGGCGATCACGCAGTACACCGTGGGCTCCGAACCGATCCAAGACGAAATCTGTTTGGAAAACAGGAGCATACTGCCGCTTCCCCCGAGTCCGATGACGCAAAAGAGAAGGAGCGCCATCCGAAACACACGATTGACTTCCGAATGCCGCCCCATGGCCCGATGTTCCGCCACCATAATGGACAGCGCAACGGGCAAACCTGCCGTAGAAAGCATATAAAGAAAGGTATACACGGAATACGCAGAACCGTAATATCCCATTCCCATATCCCCAACGATATAATTCATGGGGATTTTGAACAGCAATCCCGCCGCTTTGATCAGGAGATTTGCCGCTGTCAGAATGAAAACGCCGGAAAAGAATAATCGAACCTGTTTTTTTGACTTCGGTGATTTTGTTTCCTTCCCATTTTCATGTGACATAAAACACCACCCACAGGAACTCAATCAGCCGATAAACTCTCGGAACACCGAATGTTCGGGGATCATCTCTTCTTCAAACCACGGGTTTACAAAATGCCTGAGCTTTTCCGAAAGAGCATCCGCCTCGTCACGGTACGGGCTGTTTTGGGGAACCGTATCCAAAATCGGCAGCCCATTCTTTGCGAGAAAGAACAGCTCATAGGGTAAAAACGAATTGATGTACACGTCGGAGCTTCCCGCATTTGGATAAATGCTCTTTTCCTCATTCTCCCGCACGTTTTCCCAAAGATACAGGGTAAACTCGGCATGGGCGTTGCGGAAGCGGTAATCACGGATGATTCTGCGGCACAAGCGAATTTCGTGCCGTGTCAGCGTTACATTGTCCGCCGTGACATCCTCATCCACGTGGATGAAAATACTTTTGTAATCCGCCCCGAAGAAGCGAACCACCTCGGGATACACCGCCTGAATCCCTTCAAAAATGAAGATATCACGGTCGGTGGGCGCGTATTCGGCGTAGGAATCCCGCCTTCCCGTCACGAAATCGTAATGGGGAATCAAGGTGGGCTTTCCCTCCCGCAATCCCTTCACGCAGATGCCCAATGCCTCAAGATCGATGGCATTGACGGAATCGTAATCGGGCATTTCGTCGTGAATCTCGTTGGAGCGGAGGCGGTCGAGGAAGAAATCGTCAATAGACAACACAACCGCATGAAAGCCCGCCTCGGAAATCCTTCGGATCAGCTTATTCGCCGTTGTGGTCTTGCCGGAACAGGTGGGGCCCGACAAAGTTATGATTCTGCAGCCCACCCCATCTCTTCGGATATGCTCGTGAATCACCGTTTCCAATGCTCGATCGAGGGAAGCGGCAAATGCCTCTTCCGATCGTTTTACAAGTTCTATTGCTTCTTCCCTGTTTTTGATATCGGTAGGAATAAACACAACAATCACCTCACTTGGGGTCTTTTTATATCATTTGATTCTCCCGATAAAATTCAAATGCCTTTTCCCGCAAAGTGTTTCGTCTCTGCTGTCCTTTTTCTCCGCTGTGGTCGTCAAGATATTCATACGGATATTTGGGCTCAAATATGCGTTCAATTTTCAAATCGCCATGGGAAGGCAGCGAGACAAATTTTGTTACCGAGGATGCTCCGCAGGCAAAAATGCTGTGGACTTCCTCCATCATATAAACGTTGTAAAGACCGTCGAAGCCGTTTTTGGCGTACCCCACATTTTCGAGGTTCCCTACCGTGTTCTTCTGACGGTACATATAATAGGGGTAATAGCCCCCTGCAATCAGCGCTTCTTCCGAATACTTCACCGCCGCTGCCGCATCGATTCCGTCTCGGTCGAACACGCCGTCTTTGAGAATCTCTGCGGATTTTTTTACAGTAAAGGTATGTACGGTCACGTTCTCGGGGTTGAGATCAATAATTTTATCGATGGTTTTGGCAAAATTCAGAGAATTGTCGTAGGGGAGACCTGCAATGGTATCCACGTTGATGGCCTTGATGCCGCATTCTCTTGCGGTTTCGTAAGCACGGTAAAACATCTCCGTGGTATGCCGACGTCCGATCCGCTCAAGGACAGAATCGTCCAAGGTTTGGGGATTGACGCTGATTCGGTCCACCCCGTAACGAACCGCGGCAAGGAGCTTTTCCCTTGTGATGGTATCGGGACGTCCCGACTCCAACGTATATTCCGCCACCCCGTCCGTATAGGGAGAAAGGGTGTCAAGGAGGAAAGAAAGCTCGTCTTCCTTCAGAATGGTGGGCGTTCCTCCGCCGATATAGATGGAGGAAACCTTCAAACCAAGCTCACGGATCACGGAAAAGGTGTGGTGGATATCGCAAGCCAACGCCTTCAGATAATCGGGAATCAGCTTCAGAAGCTTGGGGGATGTATAAGAAACAAAGGAGCAGTAGGAACATCTGGACGGACAGAACGGAATAGCAATATAGACGCTGCAGGTCTTGTGTGCTTCCTCGGTGATGAGCCGCTGTTCCGCCAGAGCCACGTCGCAGGCGATTTTTGCCTTCACCTCCGACACCAGGTACTCGTCCATCATTTCACGGATGCATTCGCTGCGGGACAGACCGCGCTGCAGCATCTCCGTCACAACTTTTGCCGGACGAACCCCTGTGAGAATTCCCCACGGCGGCGTGAATCCCGTAAACCGTTCCCCTGCCGCCATAAATGCTCTGCCGACAGCTAACTTTTTCTGCTTATCGGGATCGTTTTCCCCGTTCCGCGGAAGGGTCGCCTCTCCCGTTTCGCTCTTCTCCCCGCGGCGGATAACCACCACTGCGGAAACAGCTTCCTCGGTCTCGGACAACGCAACGACCACACAGGGAGTCTCATCCGTCAGGACTTCGTTTTCGGGGAATTTTGCCCCGGGGAAAAAGATCATACACAGCATCTGCGCATAATATGCGTTCAGATCGCCTTTTATATTCAGTATCATGTTCGAATCCTTAAACCGTCAATGATTGGATTTGGGCTGTTTCAGCACATTGCTGTCCATGGGAATGGTCACGGGGCCGTCATTGGTGATGGACACCTTCATATCCGCACCGAAGATTCCCTCTCCTACGTGAGGAACGGACTGTCTGACGTAAGCAATAAAGGCCTCGTACAGTCTTTTCGCCTCCGCGGGGGGAGCAGAATTCATGTAATCGGGCCGGTTTCCCTTCCGGTAGGAGGCAAGGAGGGTGAAGTTGGAAACAACCAGCATCTCTCCTCCCACATCCCCCAAAGCAAGGTTCATTTTGCCGTTTTCGTCGGAGAAAATACGCATTTTGATAATTTTATCGGCAAGGAGACGGACATCTTCCTCCGTATCTCCTGCCGCAACACCGAGAAGGACAAACAATCCGCTGCCGCATTGACCGACGATCTCTCCGTCAACCACAACCCGTCCTTCCGATACTCTCTGTACAACCGCTATCATTTGAAATCTGTCCTTTCTCCGTTAATTGGAACCTCTTGTAATTCCGTGCACATGCTGAATGGAACGCAGCTTAGCCACAATCGAGTTATAATGCTCGATATTCTTGCATCCGATGGTCAAGGAAAGGATCACCTCGGAATCGGCGCGCTTCTTCATATTGATGGAAAGGAGCGAAACCTTCATATCCGCAAGGGCGGTGGTCACGTTGGCAAGGAGAGAAATATCGTTCTCAGCGAAAATCTGAATCATTGCTTCAAACAGGGTCTTTCCGCCGTTTGTACCCTTGACCGCATCGGTATCCCATTCCGCGCGGACGTAACGGTCTGCGGATTCGGTGTCCTTCATGCCGTTGAGAACGTTGGGACAATCACGCTTATGGATGGAAATGCCGAATCCCTTGGTAATAAAGCCGATGACGGGGTCGCCGGGGAGAGGATTACAGCACTTGGCAAACTTGATGGCACAGCCGTACTCGCCGTCCACGATAATTCCGCTGTCGGAACGGATTTTTTTGTTCTTCTGTGTGGGAACCTGTTCCGTTTCCGTAATGGGCGTTTCCTCCTCGGGGGTGACCACGCGTTCGTATTCATCCTTCAGCTTGGTCAGCACCTTGGACAGAGGAATGCCCAGATAACCGAGGGTATTGTAGAGGTCTTCCCCATCCTTCATGCCGAGACGGCGGGCAACATTGCCGATGATCTCCTGCTTCTGAGCTTCGGTGGGACGGATACGGAAGCGGTTGAATTCTCTGTCCAGCTCTTCCTGACCGATTTTGATGTTTTCCGCCCGTTTTTCCTTCTTGAACCACTGGCGGATCTTTGCTCTCGCTTCGCTGGTCTTGACAATCTTCAGCCAATCGCGGCTGGGACCCTTGGCAGCCTGAGAGGTGATGATCTCGATAATCTCACCGGTCTGAGGAAGTCGATCGATGGGGGAAATCATACCGTTGATCTTGGCGCCTACCATCTTATTACCGATCTGGGAGTGGATAGCATAAGCGAAGTCGATGAGGGTAGATCCCTGCGGAAGGGCAATGACATCGCCCTTGGGAGTAAA
>JAZQUQ010000369.1:0-8210 GCA_045631365.1 Eubacteriales bacterium
TATACTTCTGCATATCTGCGATCTGTTCTGCGGTGTAGTTGTCCAGCATACCGTCCTTCAGTGTACCCTTGTACATTCTGTCGAGGACCTGAGAATAGCCGATACCAACGGTTGTGATTTCGCCTGCCTTCTCAACGATGATCAGGTCGGAGTTGCCTGCGAGGAGTTCTTCAACGGCACGTGTACCCATCTTGGATGCCACCAGTCTGTCGCCGAGAACGGGAGAACCGCCGCGAACGGTATGAGCCAGACGGCAGAACTTGGTTTCAACCCACAGTCTGTCGTTGCCTTCGGTCTTGGAAAGCTCGAGGGTGTAGTTGTTGATCTTTTCAGCAAGAACTTCGCCGTACTTGCCAACGCCTTCGGAAACGATTACAAGGAAGCCTCTCTTGCCTGCCTTTCTCAGTCTTACGATCTTCTGAATGAGAGCGTCTTCGTCGAAAGGAACTTCGGGGATCACGCAGCCAACCGCACCGGTAGCGATAGCGGTGTTCAGCGCAATGTCACCTGCACCGCGGCCCATAACCTCGATGACGTTGCAGCGAGCGTGGGATTCACAAGTGTCGTGGAGTCTGTCTGCGTTTTCGATAACGGTCTGCATGGCAGTGCTGAAGCCGATGGTGTTATCGGTAGCGGTGATGTCGTTGTCGATGGTGCCGGGAACGCCAATGGTGGGGATGCCTCTCTGAGAAAGGTCGGTCGCACCGCGGAAGGTACCGTCGCCGCCGATGGCAACAACGCCGTCAATGCCGTGCTTCTTCAGAGTAGCGATTGCCTTCTGCATACCTGCCTCTTCCTTGAACTCAACGCAGCGGTCAGAGTAAAGGAAGGTACCGGAAAGCTGAATCTTGTTGGAAACAGCGTTGGAATCAAGATTGATCAGTTCATCGTAAATGAGACCGCGGTAGCCGCCAAGGCTTCCCATTACCTCAACGCCGTGAGCGAGAGCAGTTCTTGTAACAGCGCGAGCAGCCGCGTTCATACCGGGTGCGTCACCGCCGGAGGTCAGTACAGCGATTTTTCTGAATTTCTGTGCCATTGGAATAATCTCCTGTTCTAATATTGTTGATAAACCGTTTTTGAGGACGGAAAATGCCCCAAAAACAGGAATTTTGTTTTTCACTCTTTATTGTAATACATAAACGGAAAAAAATCAAGTATTTTCCTAATGTATTATTCCGTTTTTTCCGTAATTTATGAGCGAATCGTGCTCAAAGACATAAATCCCCCGTTCTGATTCTCATCGTGAGGGGGACATAAAACAACAGCGATATTGCTTTCTCTGCGGGACTATGCTATAATTAGGTATATATTGCAGAGCGGAAGGAAACGGTAATGTCAAAAAAATTCGATTACACGTTGCAAGAAATCATAGAAGGCGAAGAGTTTATGTTTTATGGGGTAAATACCAGAGAA
Organism: Eubacteriales bacterium; assembly: GCA_045631365.1. Lineage (GTDB taxonomy): Bacteria > Bacillota > Clostridia > Oscillospirales > CAG-272 > UMGS1696. The sequence goes on from JAZQUQ010000369.1 coordinate 1,417, forward strand.
TACGGTGAAAACTCCATAAGACGAGGTGCTCTGATGTTTGAAGAAAGTTATCAGGATATCGGATGTCTCTATATCGCTGACGTTATTGCGGCAGATTTGATTATGCAAAACGAAAATCGGATCTGGAAACGCTATATTCCCCGAATCGAAAAGGCGGTGAAAGCGATTCTCTCACACTCCCGAAAGATCAAACTGACACCGGACGACTGGACAATCCTTACAGAAATTGCACAAAGGGTTCAGGAGAATCTCCCTCATCTTCACGTTATTCCGGATCTGAGAGAATATTAAAAGTGAAGCGTGCTGCCCCCTCCCTCGCTCTTGCCCGTTTAACAGCCCGTTCCGCCAAAATTCTGTCCAAAACTCTCATTTTTCCAAAAACACCTAAAAAAAACGAAAATTATCAAAAAACTCCTTTATTTTTCAAAGGATTTTCGCTCAAGATATTGACAAATTATTAAAAAGATTGTATGATTATTATTGCACGATTTTTGCATCTGTGCTGACACATCCGTTGAATGCAAAGGTTAACGGATTCCGAAAACATCAGATGTGCGAACTGAGCTTCGGGAGAGGATTCTGTCAGTGATCCTCCATGAAAGAAAAAGCGCACATTTCTATGTTCAATTGAATATTCATATTGAATGATTGATGTTCACTCATGGCAGTTTGAGAGGGATTCCCTCAAATAACCGGGGCTGAATGTTTTTCTGCTCAAGAAATCGCAGCTGCAAGCGGTGCGTTGTGTGCGCCGTTTTGTAACACACTCTTTGCGGGGGCTGTGATTAGTCATGACGTGAGTTCGCGCAGAGCTGTAATACGGCTATACGCGGTCTTTTGCCGCAAAGGGGGATGCAAAATGGAAAATAAAAAGAATATCATTGAATTGAAAAACATCAACGTCTCTTTTGACGGAGAAAAAATCTTGGATGACATGAGCCTGTCCATTGGGGACGGGGAATTTGTCACCCTTCTCGGTTCTTCGGGATGCGGTAAAACCACCACGTTGCGGATCATCGCGGGATTTTTGGAACCGGACAGCGGAGAGGTGTTTTTTGATTCCAAAAATATGAGTGGTGTGCCTCCGTACAAGAGAGAGGTTAACACCATTTTTCAGCGTTATGCGCTGTTCCCGCACTATAACGTATACGACAACATTGCCTACGGACTTCGCATCCGAAAGGTGCCCGAGGCGGAAATCAAAACAAGAGTTGCGGAAATGCTGAAGCTTGTCAATCTGGAGGGCTTTGAAAAGAGAAGCGTTACCAAACTCTCGGGCGGTCAGCAGCAGCGTGTTGCCATTGCCCGCGCTGTTATTCTGAGACCCAAGGTGCTCCTCCTTGACGAGCCTTTGGCTGCCCTTGACCTGAAGCTCCGCAAGGATATGCAGAACGAGCTCAAGAACATTCAGAAGCAGCTCGGCATTACCTTTATTTTCGTCACCCACGACCAGGAAGAAGCGCTCTCCATGTCCGACACCGTGGTGGTTATGAACGAGGGTAAGGTTCAGCAGATCGGTACACCCATCGACATCTACAACGAGCCTCAGAACGCCTTCGTTGCCGACTTCATCGGTGAATCCAACATTCTGGACGGCGTGATGAAGGAAGACTACGTGGCTTCCTTTGCGGGAAAACAGTTCAAGTGTCTCGACAAGGGCTTTGACAAAAACGAGGACGTGGATATCGTCATCCGTCCCGAGGACGTGGATATCGTTTCCGAGGAAGCGGGCATGCTCCGCGGTATTATTACCTCCGTCACCTTCCGCGGCGTTCATTTTGAGATCATTGTGGATATCGGCGGCTTCAAGTGGATGATCCAGACCACAGACGAGCACAAGGAAGGCGAAAATGTCGGTCTGTTCATCGAGCCCGATGCCATCCACGTTATGAAAAAGTCCAAATACTCCGGTATGTACGGCGACTACAGCTCCTACAGCGATGAGCTTGACGAGCTGAACGTCATTGACGACGAAGACGACGAGTAAGGGGGGGACTGACATTGAAAAAACGTTCCCTGACCCAACGGATCATCGGTGCGCCCTATATCCTGTGGGCTGCCATCTTTATCATCGTGCCGCTTCTCATCGTTGTTTACTACTCCTTCACCGACGCGGACGGAAACTTCACCTTTGACAACATCCTTCAGCTGAAGGACTATGCGGAAACCTTCTGGATTTCCATCGAATATTCGCTGATTGCTACGGCAATTACACTGGTAATTGCCTATCCCTTCGCTTACGTCATGAGCAAAAAGAGCGAATATACGCAAAAGATCATGATGATGCTGGTCATGCTCCCCATGTGGATGAACCTGCTGATCCGTACATACTCCTGGATGAACATTCTGGAGCGAAACGGTATCATCAACAACTTCCTCGGCATGTTCGGCATTGAGCCCTTGAAGATGATCGGTACCCCCGGTGCGGTTATTTTCGGTATGGTGTATAACTATATTCCCTACATGATTCTGCCCATTTTCACCGTTATGGCGAAGATCGACAAGAGCGTGCTGGAGGCGGCAGAGGACCTCGGTTCCAATTCTCTTTCCAAGCTCCGCCGTGTGATCCTTCCCCTCAGCCTTCCCGGTGTGATATCGGGAATCACCATGGTGTTCGTCCCCTCCGTCAGCACCTTCTACATCTCGCAGAAGCTGGGCGGCGGTAAGATCATGCTCATCGGTGACACCATCGAACGTCAGATGCAGACCGCGTACAATTACAACCTCGGCGCCGCCATTTCTCTGGTGCTGATGATTATGATTCTCGTAAGCCTTGCCATCATGAATCGGTTTGCCGACAACGACGGCAGTCTGATTGTGTAAGAAAGGGGTGCAGGTATGAAAAAATTTGCCGGCAACGCCTTTATCGGTATTATTTACACCATTCTGTATGCTCCCCTCCTTGTGATGGTGTTGTTTTCCTTCAACTCATCCAAGAGTACCGCCAATTTCGAGGGATTTTCTCTGAAATGGTACAAAGAGCTCTTTTCCTCCGGTTCTTCCATGGAAGCGCTGAAGAACACCCTGATCCTTGCGGTTCTCTCCGCGGTGATCGCCACGGTTCTCGGCACCATGGCGGCTGTGTACATCTACTACGTCAGAAATAAGGCGTGGAGAGGCACGGTCAACCTTGTGACCAACATTCCCATGATGAACCCGGATATCGTAACCGGTGTTTCGCTGATGCTCCTGTTCGTGTTCATCGGGCGGCTCATCGGCGCCACCAATTCCCTCAGTTTCGGCACTCTGCTGATCGCTCACGTTACGTTCAATCTGCCTTATGTCATCCTCAATGTTCTCCCCAAGCTGAATCAGACCGACCCTCACCTGGCGGAAGCGGCACAGGACCTTGGCAGTACCCCCATCCGTGCGTTTTTCAGCATTGTTCTCCCGTCTGTTATGTCGGGTATCGCATCGGGATTCCTTATGTCCTTTACGTTGTCTCTTGACGACTTTGTCATCAGCTATTACACCACAGGCTCGGACTTCCAGACCCTGCCCTTAAAGATATTCGCCATGACAAAGAAGACGGTAAAGCCCGATATGTATGCCATCTCCAGCTTGATTTTCGTCACGGTGCTGGTTCTCCTGCTGATCATCAACATTGTTCAGATTCAGCAGATGAAAAAGGATGCGGCGAAAAAGAAATAACACATCCTTCCCTATTATTTTGATTTCCAAGGAGTTTTTACATCGATGAAAAAAACCTTTTCTTTTCTTCTTGCAGGTGCACTTGCCCTCTCTCCCTTTGCTTTCACTTCCTGCGGCGGCAGACTGACTGCCATCGAAAATCCCGTAGGCACTTATACGCAGGAATACGCAGGCACAACGCTGAACGTGTTCAACTGGGGCGAATACATCTCCGACGGCAGCGAAGGAAGCCTTGACGTCAATGCGGCATTTGAGACTCTGACCGGCATTAAGGTCAACTACATGAACTACGACTCCAACGAGGCAATGTATTCCAAGCTGAAGTCAGGGGCTGTTGCGTATGATATCATCATTCCCTCCGACTACATGATTGAGCGTCTGGTGAAAGAGGAAATGGTGCAGAAAATCGACCTTTCCAAGATCGACAACTACAAGTACATTGATGAAAAGTACAAGAATCTCTTCTTCGACGAAAGCAATGAGTACAGCGTACCCTACAATGTAGGTATGGTGGGTCTGGTTTACAACACCACCATGGTGGAAGAGCCTATCGACAGTTGGTCTGCCATGTGGGACACCCGCTATGCGGACGACGTTCTCAGCTTCCGCAACCCCCGCGATGCCTTTGCCATTGCTCAGCTCCTCCTCGGCATTGATCTGAACACCACCGACAAGGCGGAATGGGACAGAGCTGCCGAAAAGCTGAAGGAAGCAAGCGACGTATACCAGGGCTTTGTTATGGACGAAGTGTTCAACAAGATGGAATCCGGCAACGCTGCCATTGCGGCATACTACGCAGGGGACTGTCTGACCATGATCGACAACAACCCCGACCTTACCGCCGTTTACCCCAAGGAAGGCACCAATATCTTTGTTGACTCCATTTGTATCCCCTCCAACGCACAGAACTACGAAGCAGCGCTGATGTACATCAACTTCCTCCTTGAGCCCGAGGTAGCACTCGCCAATGCGGAATACATCTGCTACGCTTCTCCCAACACCGCTGTGGTCAATAACCCCGACTACACCTATTATCAGAACGAATTCCTTTACCCCACCGAGGGCAGCGAGCCTGTTACCCAGTATTACCACGATATCCCCGCTGACATCCGTGCGTACTACGAAAAGCTGTGGGAAGAGGTTCTCCTCGCATTCAACAACTAAAAAACACGGCGTGACCTTTGCCAATGCGGTGAAGGATCACGCCATCTGACAGGCACCCCACATAGATTCAAGAACTGACCTTGTCCGTAACTGAATTTGTGCGGCGGTGCCTGTCACCGTTCAAGAAAGGATTATCATGAAAAAATTCAACCGATTCTCCCTCCCCTTTCTCACAGCCCTCATTCTCCTATGCGGCTGCGAGACTCACGTTCACGACTACCAAAGCCAAACCGTGACGGAAGCGGACTGCAGCCAAACCGGCTTGATCACCCACCTTTGCTCCTGCGGCGACAGCTACGACGAAATCGTCCCCATGAAGGAAACGCACTCGTGGGACAACGGTACGATAACCGCCCAAATGAGCTGCCTCACCGACGGAATCACGGTTTACACCTGCACGGTCTGCGGAACATCAAAGGAAGAGATCCTTCCCACCGATGGACAACATTCCTTCGGTGAATCTGTTGTCATAAAGGCTGCCACCTGTGCCGAAGAAGGGCTTTCGGTGAAAAGCTGCGGCGTGTGCGGTGCGGAAGAGACCGAAATTCTCCCTATTCTTGACACCCACCCGTGGGATGGCGGTACGATCACAGCCGGAATGAACTGCATTACCGACGGAATTACCCTCTTTACCTGTACGGTCTGCGAAACGACCAAGGAAGAGATCACCCCCTCCGACGGGATCCACGCCTTTGGGGAACCCGTGGTCACAAAAGAAGCCACCTGTGCCCAAGAAGGGCTTTCGGTGAAAAGCTGCGGCGTGTGCGGGACGGAAGAATCTGAAGTTCTCTCCCTCCTTGACATCCATCCGTGGGACAGCGGTGTGATCACCACGGACCCCACCTGTGCCGCGGAGGGAACGCTCACCTACACCTGTCCCGTCTGCGGGCTTACCAAAACGGAAGACCTCCCCAAAACGGAAACCCACCCGTGGGACAGCGGAATCGTGGTAAAGGATGCTGCCTGTGCCGCCGACGGAGAGCGTCGGTATACCTGCCCCGTATGTCAGCTTGAAAGAAGTGAGGTCATCCCCCAAACGGGACTGCACACCTTCGGGGAGGGCGTAATCACCACGTATCCCACCTGTGCCGAATACGGTACCACCACCTACACCTGTGCAGTCTGCGGATATCAAAGCACGGAATTGATCGAAAAAACCGACGCTCACACCTGGAGCAGCAGCTGGCTCTCCAAAACCGCAACCTGTTCCGAAAACGGAGAAATGACCTATTCCTGTTACGTATGCAGATGCACCAAAACGGAGCCAATCCCCCAAACGGGAGAACATATCTGGGAAAAAAGCGTCTCCGTTGAGCCTACCTTTACCTCTGCGGGAGTATTGCTCCACGCCTGCAAAACCTGCGGCCAATCCTATACGGAAGAGATCGCCAAGCTGAGCGTCAGCCCCGATTCCTACGGCGCCCCCCACCACATCCGCAACTCAAACAATCTCGACAATTATCTGGATTTCACCATCAACGGCAGCACTCTGACCGTCACGGGAAAAATCATCCTTGAGGATTTGGAACGGGTGTGGCTCCGCTGCGGAAATACCCGCATGGAAAACGAATACAGCAAAATTATCGACGTAAAGAGCGGACAGGTCTTCTCCGTTGATTTGTCCCTCAGCCACCTGACGGAGGAAACCTTCGTAACCATCCACACCTATCAGACAAACGGCGACGGTCTCTTCTGGAGCTACACGTGGCAGGACGTGGCGGTCATCCCCGAGGCGAGCGGATATCGTTTCCGCCATTCCATGGTTCTGGAACACAATATCGGCATCACAAACCAATGGATCGATCCCCGCGACTGCCTCTCCGACGACGTATCGGACCAGCTGAAGGCACTTTCCGATGCCATTGTGGGTGACGAAACCGACGAGTACCGAAAGCTTTCTCTCCTGAACCGCTGGGTTGCCAAGTCGGAGGCCAAGCGGTCTTAGGAAGACAAGACCTGATAACAACTCCTGGGCTCAC
>JAZQUQ010000370.1:0-2433 GCA_045631365.1 Eubacteriales bacterium
GCGGTGCGGTAAACAAGGGTAAGTTCTGTGCGGAATGCGGCGCGAAGAAGCCGGAAGCAGCTCCCGCAAAGTGCGATAAGTGCGGTTGGACCCCCGAAGAAGGCGCAGCAATTCCCAAGTTCTGCCCCGAATGCGGCGATCCCTTCTGATTACAGACCGATTTCATTTGGCAAGCTTTTATAAACGATTTGTGCGTTGCCTTTGGTGACAAATGAGGTGTCTTATGTCAAAAGTGTTACCCGTTGTGCTGCTTTCCGCATGGCTTGCCATGTCCGTGGTGGGATGCAGCGAAACAATCCCTCCAAAGGAGACGGAAGCCGTCAAAACGGAGGCGGAAACCTCTGTTCCCTCGGAGACGATCCTTGAAACCTTGCGCAAAAACCTCGGAGAAGATGCTTTTTGCGCGGTATCCTATCTCGGTTACGAGGACGGAAGCTATTACGATGTGATGGCACATATTGATTCTCTTGGAGTATGGGAGGATTTCCCCTTTGCGGAAGTGCCAAAGGAGAATTTTGTTTCTTCCGAGGGCGGCGAATTATATATGGTGATTCCCGCAGATCGCAATGCGGTTGTAAAGGTTTATTCTGCCGTGATGGATGAAACGGATTATACGGTGAAACCTCACACTCTCTTGGCTGAATTTACAGACGGCGATCCGATCTTGCTGAAATGCAACGTCAGCGAGATCATGCCCAATGTGGTTCTCGAAATCACATCGGACGGAACAACTTATACCTACATCCCCTGCTTGTCGGGGAGGGACGGACATTTGGTTTCGGCTGAGGGCGTGGTTGATTTTTCCTCCTATGAAGACGAGACCACATGACATGCCCTCTTCACAGAAAACCAGCGATGTTTTTGAAGATTATCCCGAAATTCTAAGAAAAAACAAAATGTAAGTTGAGAATTACAGAAAAGGAGAACACAGGAATGGGATTTTTTGACAAGTTATTTAAGAAAAAGATATGCGATATATGCGGCGGTGAAATCGGTCTTCTCGGCAACAAAAAGCTTGAAGACGGCGATTGCTGCAAGAAATGTGCGTCGAAGCTCTCCCCCTGGTTTAATGAACGCCGTCATTCCACCGTAGAGCAGATCAAGGCACAGCTCGCTTACCGCCAACAGAATGAGGCGGCGCTTGACTCCTTCAAGCCGATCAAGGTGATCGGTGAAAACTACAAGATGTACGTGGAATACGACGGTCAGAATCCTTCCCGCTTCCTCGTCACCAGACTGCACACCATCCGGGAAGGAAATCCCGATATCGTGCCTTTTGCCAATGTCACAAACTGCGAGGTGGACATCCGCGACAGCCGTACCGAGGAAAAGGAAAAAAACGATGCGGGGGAATACGTCAGCTATAATCCGCCCCGTTACTGCTTCCGTTACGATTTTTACATCAAACTGACTATTCGCGACATTCCGTGGTTTGACGATATGTGCTTCAAGGTCAACGACAGCACGGTGGAGATCATCTCCGAATTGGATACACGCATCGGCAGAACCGGCGGCATCGATCCGACCATCCATCCCGAATACCGCGAGTATGCGGCGATGTGCGACGAGATCGCGCAGATTGTGTCCGCAGGACAGAATCCAACGGCTTTGACCGACGCTCAGAAAACGGCGATGGAATTGGAACGGCAGTCCGAATTCTGGGACAAATTGAATTCGGAAACGGATCTTCAGAAGAAGCTTGAGCTTCTGGAAGCGGAGTATACACGCCTCAAGGACAATCCGACCGATGCGGAGTATCTGAAAAGGGTGGAAGAGACATGGAAGGCTTGCCGATATACCTGCATGACCCCCGAAGAGCAGGCGGCAGGAAAGGCGAGGATTATGGGGGAAAAGATGCAGAAACTCACCGAAGAAGCGAATATTCCCGCCGCGGCGGCAACAGCCGCATCCCCAAAGCTTGGTGATCCCGGTGTGTGTCCCGGATGCGGTGCGACCGATCAGACCGGCAAGTTCTGTGAGTTCTGCGGCGAAAAAATCGGTTGAGATAAGATAAAACAGCTCGCAAAGGAGGAATCAATTTGTCTGTGATTCAAGAATACAAATGTCCTTGCTGCGGCGGAGCAATTGAGTTCGACAGCTCCCTGCAGAAAATGAAATGTCCCTACTGCGACAACGAATTCGAAATGGAAACGCTGGCGTCTTACGATGATGCGTTGAAGAATGAATCCGGGGACAATCTGCAGTGGGAGACTCAGGCAGGCGGTGAGTGGACGGAAGGAGAAACCGAAGGGTTGCGAAGTCGGAGGCCAAGCGGTCTTAGGAAGACAAGACCTGATAACAACTCCTTGGCTCACAGAACGACATGGCTACGATCCGACTTGATGACGCGCTGAAGGGTGAATCCGGCGACAATCTGCAGTGGGAGACTCAGGCAGGCGGTGAGTGGACGGAAGGAGAAACCGAAGGGTTGCG
>JAZQUQ010000371.1:0-24143 GCA_045631365.1 Eubacteriales bacterium
AGGAACTTTTTGCAAAAAGTTCCTCCCCAGACCCCACCTCAAAAACTTTTAGGCAGACAGAAAATATTGTGTCGGGCATGGCTTTTGACAGACGATATTTTATTTATGCTTAAAGGTTTTTGAAGGGGGCGCGGGGGATCCTTTTTGCAAAAAGGGTCCCCCGCATACAAAACAGAATTTTTTAGAAAGGGCATGAATATGGCTCAGAATTCGAGAGGCGGGCGGATCAATATTGAGCGCAGCTGTTCGTTCTGCGGAAGAGGGGAGAATCAGGTTGAGTTTCTGATTCCTTCGCCCACGGGGCTTTACATCTGCGACAAGTGCATTGACGCCTGCAACGATATTATATTTGATCATATGGCGGATATGGAGCCTACGGGAGATTTGTCTTCCGGGGAGCTTCCGACCCCAAAGGAGATCAAGGAGACCCTTGACGAGTACATTATCGGTCAAGACAAGGCGAAGGTTGCGCTGTCCGTGGCGGTGTACAATCATTACAAGCGTCTGATGCACAACGATGCCAAGCAGCAGAGCGAGGCGCGCCGTATGAAGGCGAAAAAGAGAGGCGAGGACGTTTCCGAGATCGAAGAAGAAGTGGATATTCAGAAGTCTAACGTGCTTCTGATCGGTCCTACCGGTGTGGGTAAGACTTTCCTTGCACAGACTTTGGCGAAGACCTTGAACGTGCCTTTTGCCATTGCGGATGCGACCACGCTGACCGAGGCAGGTTACGTTGGTGAAGACGTGGAGAATATCCTGGTTCGTCTGGTTCAGGCTGCGGATTACGACATTGAGCTGGCGGAGAGAGGGATTATTTACATCGACGAGATTGACAAGATCTCCCGCAAGAGCGAAAACCGTTCCATCACCCGTGACGTATCCGGTGAGGGCGTTCAGCAGGCTCTGCTGAAGATTCTGGAGGGTACGGTTTCCAACGTACCTCCGCAGGGCGGCAGAAAGCATCCCAATCAGGAGTTTATTCAGGTGAATACGGAGAATATCCTGTTCATCTGCGGCGGCGCTTTCGATACTTTGGATCAGATTATCGGTGAGAGAAAGGGTCAGTCTACCGTTGGTTTCGGCGGTGACATCAAGCGGAAGGACGAAAAGCAGAAGGAAGGTATCTTCAAGGACGTATCTGCTCACGATATTGTGAAGTTCGGTCTCATTCCCGAGCTGGTGGGCCGTCTTCCTGTGATTGTGGGGCTGGAGAACCTGGATACGGAGGCTCTTGTTCGGATTCTTCGTGAACCCAAGAACTCTCTCGTGAAGCAGTACACCAAGCTCTTCCAGATGGACGACGTAGAGCTTGAAATTCTGCCCGATGCCCTTACCGCGGTTGCGGAAAAGGCGATTGAGCGGAATACGGGTGCCCGCGGTCTTCGCTCCATTCTGGAGGAAACCATGACGGACATCATGTTTGAGATTCCCTCCCGCGACGACATTGCGAAGGTGGTTATTACGGCAGACTGCATCACAAAGCATGCGGCACCGGAATTGGTTTTGAAGTAAAAAATATCAAGGGGAACTTTTTGCATGAAGTTCCCCTTTGTAATGCCCCGCAAAACCTTTCCGGATGGGGAAAAGGGGATGGATTTCCTTGGGATTTTAGTAAACAAATATTGAATAAATCCGCATATCTATTGTAATTTTCAGAACATTGTGATATAATAAACGGGTATTTAGCAGAATAACGCATGAATCAAGGCCATACCAGTCGGGGGAGCAGCGGGTCCCTGTACTCGAAATCCGCTATAGCGAGGATGGTATCCCGAAACGAGGGTGGAGTTTGTATGGTCTGTGCCATATACGGCCGTGTTGAGGAATGGGTCCTGCGCGATTGGCGGCTGTGAACCATGTCAGGTGGGGAACCAAGCAGCATTAAGCAGTTTAGCCGATGCGCCGCAGGGCAGCCTGTTCTGAGCGGACGATATGGCGTCGCATAGGGATTTTCATTCGACTTTCGGGTGTATGGCCTTGATTTGGGTGTTATTCTGCCTTGTTTTTAGAGGATTGTCGTTTTTTGCGCCACTCTTCGTAAAACATGATTTTATCCAATGTTTAAAAAGGTTTGAAAGGGGTTTGGGGGAAACTTTCCTCAAAAGTTTCCCCCAAGTTGCATCCCTTGCTTGAGAGGTGAGATCGTATGCATCAGGCGTTATACAGAAAGTACAGACCTCGTGATTTTGAGGATGTGTGCGGTCAGGAGCAGGTGACCTCGGTCCTTCGGTATGAAGCGGAGCACGGAAAGGTTTCTCATGCGTATCTCTTCTGCGGACCAAGAGGAACGGGTAAGACCACCTGTGCAAAGATTCTTGCCAAGGCGGTCAATTGTCTTTCCCCGAAAAACGGAAGTCCCTGCGGTGAGTGCTTTGCCTGTCAGAGCATTGACGAGGGAACGGCGGCGGATGTTCTGGAGATGGATGCTGCGTCCAACAACGGCGTTGACTACATTCGTGATATCCGAGAGGCGGTCAATTATACACCCAGCGCGCTGAACAAGCGTGTTTACATCATCGACGAGGTTCATATGCTGTCCACGGGGGCGTTCAATGCTCTTCTGAAGACGCTGGAGGAGCCTCCGGAGCACGTACTTTTTATCTTAGCTACCACAGAGCTTCACAAGCTTCCTGCTACCATTATTTCCCGATGCCAGCGGATGGATTTCCGACGGATTAAGGTGGATGTTCTGGCAGGCCGTTTGGCTCATATTGCGTCCCTTGAGGGGATTTCCCTTGAGACGGATGCGGCGAAGATTATTTCCAAGCAGGCCATGGGCGGTATGCGTGACGCCATCAGTTTGTTTGAACTGTGTTCAAGCGGCGGGCATTCCGTTACCTCCGACCGTGTGACCGAAATTTTGGGTCTCAGCGGAACGGAGCTTTCCTACAAGACTGCTGTTGCTGTAAAGCGGCGTGATACGGCTGCCATCTTCAACATAGTGAAGACGGTTGTGTCCTCTTCAAAGGATCTTTCGGTATACTGGCAGGAGTTGGTTGAATTCTGGCGTGATATGCTGGTTTGCAAGTATTTGCCTGCAGAGGAGCTTTCCGATTATCTTGACCTTACAGAACCCGAGCTTCGTGTGCTTACGGATGCATCCAAGCGGTTTGAACAGGGGGCGTTGACCTACCATTTCTCCGTTCTTGATGATGCGATGCGTGAGATGAACCGTTCTCCCCGTACCAAACGGCTGACGGCGGAGCTTAGTTTGCTGAAAATGTGCGATCCTTCTCTTGAGGCTACGGTGGAAGCGTTGACGGCTCGGATTGGTGAGCTTGAGACAAAGCTTTCCATGCTTCAAGTGGGCGGATTGACCGTATCGGATGCGGCGGTTTCGGTGAAACGGGACGAACCCTCGGTGGGCGGTGAACAGCCTTCACTGTCTGTTGCGGAGGAAAAGAAGGATGTTCCTGCGGTTCAAGAAAATGCGCCGACTGAGGTAGCTGAACCTACATTGGTTCGGGATATGGGCGAGATTTTGGATCGGGTTGCTCAGGTGAATCCCATGGTGATGAGTTTTTTCCGTGACTCGGACTGTTATGTGGCTCCCACAAGGAAAGAGGTTACGGTGAAGACGGCGAATGCTTTTGCGACGCAGATGCTGTCTTCGGATACGGCAAAGAAAGTTCTTTTGTCAGCCTTTGTTTTATGCGGTGTTTGTGACGCCGATGCGGTGCTTAAAATCACGGAGGGTGCAAGGCCCAAGGAAAAAAGCAATCCCGTGGACGAGCTCCTTTCGACAGAGCTGACAGAGTTTTAAATTAAAAATTTTTCAAAAGGATGGAACAGAAAAGTGAAAGCAAGACTTCCTAAGGCTATGGGCGGCGCTCAGAGCATGCAGTCCATGATCAAGCAGGCACAGAAGATTCAGGAGGATATGGAAAACCTCCAGAACGAACTCAACGAGAGAGAATATGACGTTGCAGCAGGCGGCGGTGCCGTTTCCGTTAAAATCAACGGTAAGCTGGAAATTCTCTCCATCGATATTAAGCCCGAGGTTGTTGACCCCGATGATATCGAAACCATGTCCGATATCCTTGTTGCTGCAATCAACGAGGCAATCAAGACAGTAAACACCACAAACAGCGATGAAATGGGCAAGGTAACCGGCGGACTGAACGTTCCCAGCATTCCCGGCCTCTTCTAATATGGCATCCCAGTACATTGAGCCTGTGGAACGGCTGGCAGATATGTTCCGCAAGTTGGAGGGTGTGGGTAAAAAATCAGCCCTTCGATATGCTTTCTGCGTGCTCAACCTGTCTGAAGACGATGTGAGAGAGTTTGCTGATGCTTTGATTGCTGTGAAAACAGAGGTTACTCTTTGCTCGGAGTGTCAGAATATCTCGACGGGGGAGATTTGCCCCATCTGTGCTTCCCAAAACAGGGATCACAGCACCGTCTGCGTTGTGGAGGACCCTAAGGCCGTTATTGCCATTGAGAAAACCCGTCAGTTCGGCGGCGTCTATCACGTGCTTCACGGTACTCTTTCTCCCATGCGGGGGATTACTCCCGATCGACTGAAGATCAAGGAGCTTCTTACCCGTATCAGCAACAGCATGAACCCCGGGCAGACAGAAATTACGGAGCTGATTCTTGCTACCAATCCCACGGTTGAGGGAGAGGCGACTGCTATGTATGTGGCAAAGCTGCTGACTCCTCTCGGTGTGAAGGTAACCCGAATTGCAAACGGTGTTCCCGTGGGCGGCGAACTGGAGTATGCAGATGAGATTACCCTTCGCCGTGCAATAGAGGGAAGGTACGCCATTGGTTGATTCCAGTGAATTTATGGGTGAATTTCGGTGATGCCGATTTTCACCCTTTTTTTTATAAAATTTTTATGAGAGGTGGAGTTAATTATGATTACCGATTTCCAGTTGGCATCTCCGGAGAGTGTGGGCATTCCTTCCGGTGCCATTCATGATTTTATGAACCGTTTACAAGAGGAAAAACGGAACGTTCACGGATTTTTGATTTGGCGGCACGGAAAGCTTGTGGCAAAGTGCATTGCTCCTCCCTATGATTTTGAGGACAAGCGGCATGTATACTCGATTTCCAAGAGCTTTACGGGGACTGCCATCGGTATTGCACGGGATGAAGGGCTTTTGAACCTGTCGGACCGTTTGATTGATATTTTCCCTGAGTCAGTGCCTGCGGTGATTTCTCCCAATCTGGCGAGAATGACCATTCATGACGTGCTTTGCATGGGATGCGGGCATGATGGCTGTGCTGCGTGGGATATGATGAATGATCCCGCCGGGGATTGGGTGCGGATTTTCCTTGCGAAAGAGGTTCCTTATGTGCCGGGAACTCATTTTGAGTACAATTCCGGCGGGTCTTATATGCTTTCTGCCATTATCACCAAGCTGACCGGGATGAAGATGATCGATTACCTCCGTCCCCGTCTGTTTGAGCCTTTGGGAATTACCGACGTGGTTTGGGACGAATGTGCCAACGGAATCAATTTGGGAGGATGGGGCTTCCGTACCTCTCCTGTGGATATGCTGAAGCTGGGTGTGATGTATCTGAACGGCGGATACTGGAACGGCAAGCGTATTGTCAGCCGCGACTGGGCGAAGTTGGCAAGCTCCTACAAGATTTCCAACGACGTGGACGAGGGAAGTGACTGGGGCAGCGGATATTGTTACCAGATCTGGCGCTGTCAGCACAACTGTTTCCGTGGGGACGGTATGTGCGGTCAGATGCTGATTATGAGTCCTGACAAGGATATGGTGCTGTCCATTATCAGCGAGGACAACAGCTTCCAGGATATGTGCGATGCTTATTGGGAGACCGTGTTTGCCTCAGCTAAGGGCAATCTGAATACCTACCGCATGGATCCTTACTTCAAGGAAGAAATGGCGGGAGGAGATGCGATTCCCGAAAATCCCGCTGCTTTGGCGGAGCTTCGTCTGGCAGAGGCACATTGGACCGCGGTTGAACTGCTTGGCAATACGGGGGACGATTACGGCTCCGTTTGCCGCAAGCTGGTTCTGAAGGACGGCGCGGCGGAATCGGTGGAGATTTCCGTGAATGGCAATGGAGCGGAGTTTACCGTAGCCTTCCGCAATGGAATGGTGAAGAAGATTTGCGCGGGATGCGGTGCATGGGTGAGAAATCATTTTGATGAATTCCCCATTGCTGAATTGGAGTTTATGGCTGTGAAGGCGGTTGCTCCCGTTTCCATGGGGGCGTGCTTCCGTATGGAGGGAGACAAGCTGTTCGTCAACGTACAGGCGACCAACTCTCCTCACGGATTCCGTTTTACCGTAGATTTTGGCGAAGGAACGATCACAAAGTCCCGTACTTTGCCGCCGTACCACACACAGACTATTTCGTTTGAAGGTTGACAAGATATTGGGGGGGAGAAGAACTTTTTGGGAAAAGTTCTTCTCCCCCCCAAGCCCCCCTACTTTTCAAAAACTTTTGGGCAAAAAAGATATGGAGAAACCTTGCCGATGAGGGTGGTTCTCCATATCTTTTTTGTTGTGTGGGAGTAAATTCTGCGAAGTATTTTGCTGTCCATGTCAAATTTTTTTGAAAAGTGGGGGGCTTGGGGGCGGAAAAGCTTTTTGTAAAAAGTTTTCTCCCCCCCAATATGGATCATTTAAGAATCTCAGACAGGTTGGCCTGGATTGCGGCGGCTACGTCGGGTTTATTCATGGAATAGACGTGGACGGCGTTGATGCCGTTGGCGAAGAGGTCGATGATCTGGTCGGTGGCATAGGCGATTCCTGCCTGCTTCATGGCCAGGGGATTGTCACCGTAGCGATCTACAATGCGGAGGAAACGCTGGGGGAGGGCTGTGCCGGAGAGGGAACAGATCCGCTTGATCTGCTTGGCGTTGGTTACGGGCATGACGCCTGCTACGACGGGGACGTTTACCCCTGCGCGGAGGAGGCGGTACATGAAGTTATAGAGGATGTTATTATCGAAGAACATCTGGGTGGTCAAAAATTCGCAGCCGCAGGCTACTTTGATCCGCAGACTTTCGATATCCATTGTGCTGTTTTCGCTTTCGGGGTGGTTTTCGGGATAGCAGGCACCGCCGATGCAGAAGCCACCGTAGCGGACGATATCTTCAATCAGTTCGCTTGCGTAGTGGTAATCCAGATGGTCTGCTTTGAAATCGGCGGGGAGGTCTCCGCGGAGGGCGAGGACGTTTTCGATGCCGCTTGCCTTCAGCTTGTCCAGCTGTTGGATGACGCCTTCCTTGGTGGAGGAGACGCAGCTGAGATGGGCAAGGGGAACTACGCTTTTTGCCATGATTTTTGTGGCGATATCGACAGTATATTCGCTGGTACCCCCTCCTGCGCCGTAGGTGACGCTCATATAGCTGGGGTTCAGCTCGGCGATTTGTTCTGCAGCCTCACGGACGGTGGTGTAGGTATCGCTTGTTTTGGGAGGGAATACCTCAAAGGAGAGGCTGGGTTTTGAACCGTTGATGATTGTAGTGATTTTCATTGTAATACCTGATTTCTAATATCTTACGAAATAAATTATGGTTGCTGCGATCACTGCCATGGCGAGAAGGAGATAACAAAGGGGAGGCAGGAGGGGGAGGATCCCCTTGAGTCCCTGCTGTTTAATATCGATGATCTGAAGGATGGGGAGTGCCGTGAACAATACTGCGAAAACAGGCAGGAGCGTGGACAGGGGGATCCATTCTGTGTTCAGATAGATCAAACCTAAGATCACTGCGATTCCGCTGACGAGGATTTGCACGGTTTTCAGCTTGGTTGGGGTTATCCGTTTGTTCATGATTTTTGTCACCTCTGATGATAATAGGGGCGGCGCGTGTTTTTGCTTCCGCTGAGGTTGGGGGTATGGGCGGACAGCTTTCTTTGTTCCGTTTCTTCTTTGTCGCGGCGGATGATGAGGATTGCGGCAAAGACGGTGACGACGAAGAGGATGCCTACGGTGAAATAGACTTCTAATCCTCGTTCGGGTGGGAGTTCCGCGGGGGGAGTGAACAGGGCTGCCATTGCTTCGGAGGGCATTTCTCGGCTCCTCAGAGTGACAGACTGAATTTCAAGGACGGCGGATTCTCCCGAGTACACCATGACGCCGATATAATCCACGTTGGTTTTGCCTTCAAAGTCGGAAATGGGACATTGGACGGTATGAACTGTGCCGGGTTCCACATCGTTCAGGGGGTATTCGGCACGGATTCGTTCGTTTCCGATGACGAAGATCAAGGTGGAGGCTTCCGCTGTCTCGGCAACGGAGAAACGGAAGACCAGCTGATCGATGCCGCTGAAATCCATGGATTGGTTGAAATTTCGGAGGACGATGGCACTTGCCTTGCTGATTTCATAGTCGGAATACACCCTTGTGCGGAGGGCACGGCAGGAAATTCCTGCGGATTGGGAGAAGATTTCGCTTCGCTCCGTGCTGCAGCCGATTACGGTTCCCCCGGATACCCAGCCGTCATTGTGATACAGATTGGTGAAATCCCACACGGTGTAGCGGTAGTCGTTTTTTTCTTCCGGTTCTGCCGAGTCTGAGGTGTACTCTGCGTCGAGGGTGACGATTGTGCTGTTTTTGCCCCAGTCGCGGAGGTTTTTGAGGTTTCGGTAGAGCTGTTCCTTTCTTTCGTCTAAAATCCATCTTACGGAAAGGAAGACTGCCGTTGGATTTTGGGAAAGGACCTCTTCGCAAAGGGTATCGTATTCGGCGGTGATGCTTTCGGCGGAGGAGGCTTCGTTGGGGGTATAGAAATAGAGAATACCTTTTGCTTCACCGTTTACACCGAAGTGGGAAGAGGCATCGAAGAGACGTTTTGCGTCGGAAAGAAGGGCGTGGAAGGTCTCTTCTTCTTGCTTATCTTCGGAATAGAGGCAGTACATGACGTACCACGTGGGGCTGCCCATTCTCTTGTTGTGCCATGCCACCATTTGGTTGACGATATGATTATAGCTTCCGTTGGCGTTGTAGGGGATGATGATGCTTGTGTGGGAGGGCTCAAGGGTAGCGTTGACTGTATTGAAAGTAACGTTGATTAAAGCGGACAGTTTCGCGGTATAGGCATAGATCGCCAAGGGGGTGTCTTCCGGGAAGGAGTCCGCGGAGTAGCTTACCGCGTTCCCCAGGATGATGCCGCTGACCGCATCCTGCATCAAGGCGCTGTCGTAGGTTAAAAAAGTGCGCAGGATTGCGGAATAGATCTCCATATCCCATGCATTGAGGGTGGAGATGTTGGTGAGAAAGTTGGTGTTTTTGTCGGTGATTCGAAGATACACGTCAAGGTTTGCGGAATGATAGAAGCCGATTTCGGTCAGAAGCTCTCCCATAAGGGCTGCATCCAGATAGACTGCGGTGCCGTCAGAGCCATAGGTTTTCACCGTGTTGGAATAAGGGAGGTGGGAGGCTTGACGGTCGGGGGGGACGGTTTGCGTTACCAGACGGTCAAAGGGGACGTCTACGATGACGTGGGAGGCATTCGATTCGAAGGTTCCCACCACAGAGCCTCCTTCAATGCCTACGATGGAATGGCTGCTGCTTGTGGGGCTGCCGTACTCTGCACCTCTCGGCATGGAGATCAGGAGGGGGGAATGGTCTGCACCTTCTACGGTAACGCAGAACATGTGAGTTCCTGCGTATCGTGCGGTCAGCTCTGCATCCAAAATCAGCTCGAAATTCATGTACAGTTGGCTGCGGTGAAGTTCTGTTCCGTCGTAGACCGGCTGTCCGTTTTCAATTTTTGATTCTGCTGTATAGGGGACTGCGTAGACTACAAGTTCGTCTTTTTTGTAGGTGTTGGTGATTTTTTGAGAGACACTTCCTTGAATCGTCAGGCGTCCGTTTTCGGGATTGACTGTGATTGCGGAAACATATCCGTTACCCGTTGCCTGAGGAGGGAGATCGGTTGTGAAAAGGATATCAATGGATTCGATGCAGATTCCGTTTCCGCTGTACACGCTGTTTCGGAAGGACAGGCGGTAGGAAACCATGGCATCAGATGCTGTAAAGGGGAAGGAATACACAGCCCGTCCGTTCTGCATTGGCAGGGCACCGCATTCGGCATAGGTTATGAGATTGTTTTTTGCAGAACGGGAGCCCATGGAGAGGGTGCCTCCTTCAATATTACCCGAAAGGGTGACCAGCATGAAGGCTTGGGTTCCCTCGGCGGGAAGCTCGCTCAGGACGATATCGCCGTCCAGATCGGTTGAGTTTCCGTAAGGATGCACGGAGATGAGACCGCCTGTTTCGGTGAGGCGTCCCCCTGTGATTTTAAAGAGAGAGGTATTGTATCGGCTGATGTAGTTCTTTTGCGTATCGTTATGGAAGAAAAGAGGGGAGATCCGGATTTTCTCGGGCACATCAACGGTATCGAATGAAAAGGTGACGGTGATGGATTCGATGGAGGATGCTTCGGTGATATCCATTCGGATTTCGTGCCATGCGTTGAGGGGAACCATTGCTTGAGTTGAGATTGTTTTGAGATTGTCGGACAGGGGGCATTCGATGGTGACACGGCAATAGCCGCTTGCGTTTTCTGCTTCGATATTCAGGGGAATGGTGAGGGTGGTATAGTTTTCTGCGTTTTCAGGTTCCGGATAGATCAGCTGCAGGGCGTTATCGGAGAAGGTGTCTCTGAAATTGAGTTGGAGGATGGTTGTGCCGTTGAGCTTTTGTCTGCTGGTACGAACGGTGCTTGACGAGACGGTCCACGAGCTCGAAAAGTTTTGATCCAGATAGGATTTGGATGGGTCCGGTTTTACGGTGCCGGTGGGGGCGGTGGTTTTCTTTACGTAGGAGGGAGTGTAAACCGTTTCCGCGGCCGACACGGCAAGTCCGAGAAACAAAGAAAAAACTGCAATTATAACAAGCATTTGCTTAATCCATATGGGGCGTTTCAAGTTGACTTCCTCCGTTTCTTTTTGGATTATGACGTTATTCTCCTTATTATATCATATAAATTATGCTGAATCAATGCCGGACTTGTAAAATTGGGGGGAGCAATGGAGTTTCGCGGTCTTTTTTCAGATATTTAAACAGAAAAATCTCTCTGCCTTTTGTTGACAGAGAGATTTTTTGGTGTTATTACTTTTCTTCGGTATCTTTTGCGTAGTGGACGGTGATCTGGGGGAAGGGAATTTCGATTTCGAACTGGTCGAATGCCTTCTTTACGTCTTCGTACATATCGAAGTTTACGGTCCAATAGTCACCGGATTTGCACCACACGCGGAGCTTCATGGTGATGGCGGAATCGCCGTGTGCTGCTACAAACACTGCAGGAGCAGGATCGGTAAGAACCAGGTCGTTATTCTTTGCAGCTGCGAGGAGAACCTTTCTTGCCAGATCCAGATCGGTGGAGTAGGACACGGTGAAGTCGAAATCCAGACGGCGGGTGTCGTGGGTGGAAAGGTTGGTGATGGAATTGTTTGTAAGGATGGAGTTGGGGATGACTACGTCACGGTTATCCCCTGTGGTCAGCTTGGTATAGTAG
The DNA here is from genome assembly GCA_045631365.1 of Eubacteriales bacterium. Lineage (GTDB taxonomy): Bacteria > Bacillota > Clostridia > Oscillospirales > CAG-272 > UMGS1696. Next base: position 11,453 of record JAZQUQ010000371.1, read on the forward strand.
ATGCCGATATCCTTTACCACACCATCGCCGTTGGGGGTTGTGATGAAATCACCTACGTGGAAGGGGCGGCAGAACATGATGATAACGCCGCTTGCAATGTTGGAAAGCCCTCCCTGAAGTGCAAGACCGATTGCGATGCCGGCGGAACCGAGAATTGCGATAAGGGATGCGGAGGGAACGCCGATGATTTCAACGACTACGATGATGACGATGATCTTGAGGAGTACGCTGAAGAAGTTGGCGCAGAAGGACTGAACATTTACATCCAGCTTGCTGTACCACTTGGTTTTTTGTGTCTGTTTGAGGATGAAGTCTGTCAGTTTGAAGCCGACGAGAAGGACGATCAGGGCGAAAATCAGGTTGATACCGAACTTGACAACGTAGGTGTTGACAAAATTCAAAAGCCATTCCATAGAAAAGGTCTCCTTTTTATTTTTTTCGTAATATGTAGGCGATGATGGGATTCATTACCGCCGCTTCTTATATTATATCGTATTCTTTCGTAAATATCAAGTATTCTTTCGGGATTGATTGATTTTTTTACGGTTCATTCAAACTTCAGGATATATTTGGATTCTTCGGTTTGGGTGTTGGCGTTTCGGTTGTTGCGGATTCCCGTTTCGGAAAGGGTCATTCCGATGTGCTTCATGACTTTGGAGGAGGCTTGGTTTTGGCTGTCGCAGCAGGCATAGAGGAGCTTTAACGTGGGGATGGTTCGGGCGAAGTCTCGGACGGCAAGGGCGGCTTCCGTCATATAGCCGTGACCCCAATGGTCGCGGTGGAGAATCCAGCCCAGTTCTGCCTTGGTCATGGTTTCGTCCAATTCCAGCGAGATTTCCCCAATGTGTGTGTGGTTCCGTTCTATGGCGAAAAAATAATCGCGTTGGGGGATGCGGGCCATTTTTTCTTCCATTTTTATCAGTTCTGCCCGGGCTTCGGTAAGGTTTGCGTAGGGGAGGAAGAGCATATATTCCGTATTTTCGGGATTGCCTGCGTAGGCGAAGACTGTTGTCAGATCGTTTGTAGTCAGAGGGCGGAGAGTGAGGCGGGGTGTGGTGAGTGTCATTTGGCTGCCTTTCTTGATGGAGAATTCTCTTGAAAAAACAACAGACCGGAGGTTGTTTTCTCCGGTCGTGTTTGTTTTTGCTTGAGATTAGTTCTGGATCATTTCCTTAACCTTGGATGCCTTACCAACTCTGTCTCTGAGGTAGTACAGCTTGGAGCGTCTTACCTTACCGTAGCGGATTACCTGTACAGCCGCAACGTTGGGAGAGTGGAGGGGGAAGGTCTTTTCTACACCGCAGCCATATGCTACGCGGCGTACTGTGAAGGTTTCGGAAATCCCGCCGCCATGACGTGCGATTACGGTTCCTTCAAACATCTGGATTCTTTCTCTTGTACCTTCAACAATCTTGTTGCTGATGCGGACGGTGTCACCGACCTTGAAGGAAGGTACTGTTTCCTTCAGCTGCTCATTTGTAAAAGCGTCGATCTTGTTCATTTTTCGACTCCTCCTTAATAACACGGAGCATTCATGCCGAGCCGCAGAGGACTGCTCCTGAATTCGTGCCGTTTAGTGACACATACAGGATATATTATAGCACATTTCTTTTCGGATGGCAAGTCTTTTCGAAAATATTTTTCGTTTTTTTCGATCTTTTTTGGAAAATCGTTGGAATTCCCTTGGAAAATCGCGGGACGACAGGGGAGGGGGGCTTGTGATACAATTTAGGCACAGGCAAGGAAATCCGATGCCGTTCGGCGATGCGGAAACTTCATCGGGAGAGACCGAGTTTGATTGAAACTGCCGCCCATGACGGATGGCTGTGGATTTTCAATCCGCCTAAAGAAAGGAGAGAAGGATTACGGAAGAGAAGAAGACGATGATTGCCCGTGAGATGATCCGTCGGCAGAACGTTGCTGAGGTTCTCCGCGAGCACGGGGTTTCCGAGGAAGAGTTTCTTCGGTGGCTGGAGGAGGGTGAGGTGGCGGAATACCTTTACCGTATGGCAAAGACCAAGGCGATGGCCAAGGTATCCGAGCTTTGGCTGAAGCTGGAGAAAATGGCTGCGGCGGGGGATTTGAAGGCCATGAAGCTGTACTATGATCTTTGCGATCGGATGCGATCGGAAGAAAAGGGCAGTGAGGTGGGTGCTGATCCCGAGATTGACAGAATCAGACAGGAGCTTTTCGGCAATGGGCAAGCAGAGCGCTGAGAAGTACGTATTCGGGGAAAAGCACCGTGAGTACATGAGGCGTGCGGCTGTCTGCACGATCAACGTGGCGGAGGGTGCTGTCCGTGCGGGGAAAACCGTGGACAATGTATTCGTCTTTGCGGCGGAACTGGAACGGTCGGCGGATCGGTTTCATCTTGCAAGCGGTTCCACTTTGGGAAATGCCAAGCTGAACATCGGGGACTGCAACGGGCTGGGGCTTGAGAACATTTTCCGAGGGCGTTCCAGATGGGGAAAGTACCGTGGGAATGAATGCATGATTGTTCAAACGGCTATGGGAGAGAAGGTCATCATTTTTGCGGGGGGGAAGAATGCGGATGCGTACAAGAGGATCCGAGGAAATTCCTATGGAATGTGGATTGCTACGGAGATTAACCTTCATGCGGATTCCTTTATTCGGGAGGCGTTCAACCGTCAGCTTGCCGCTGTACATCGGAAGGTTTTTTGGGATTTGAACCCTTCTGCTCCGAATTCTTTGATTTACCGTGAGTATATTGATCGGTATGCGGAGATGGGGGAAGAGAACTTTTTCAACTATGCCCGTTTTACCATCCGCGACAATCCTGTGATTTCTCCCGAGCGGCTTCGTGAGATTGAGGCGCAGTATGACAAGGCTTCCATTTGGTATCGGCGCGATATTTTGGGAGAGCGATGTGCTGCGGAGGGGGTGATTTATCATCTCTTTGCCAATGACCGAGCGAGGTTTACGGTGAAATCCGTGGATGCGAATGCCATGGAATTTATCAACATCGGGGTGGACTTTGGCGGAAACCGATCGAAAACCACCTTTGTGGCTGCGGCGTTTCTTCGGGATGGGACGATCTGCATTGTGAAGGATCATGCGGTCAGCGGAGGGAAGGGGGAGATTGATTCCCCGCGGATCAATGAAGAGCTCAGAGTGTTTATGGAAGGGTTGAGGAGGGATTTTCCCGGGGTGAGTATCCGATACGTTTTCTGTGACTCTGAGGCTCAGTATCTGATCAATGGTTTACGACGGAGTCTGCGAGGGTGCGGGACGGTGATTTCCGACTGCGCGAAGAAGAGGATCCGGGACCGTATTGCCTTTGTGAATTCCATGATGGCGGCGGGGAAGTTTATGCTTCTGGAACGGTGCAGCCTTGTGGCGGACGGTCTTGCCTGTGCGGTTTGGGATGACAGCGGAGAGGACAAGAGACTGGATGATTTTACCTCCGACATTGACATCCTGGATGCTATGGAATATGCCATTGAACGGTATATGAAGCGGTGATGGAAAGGAAGTTTTGCTGTTTTGCTGCCGTTTGAGTGGATGATTTTCAAAATTATTCTGTTGGAGGAAAAATGAAAGAAGAAATATTAAAAATTCTCGCAGAACAGGTGGGCACTGCTGTGGGGATTGGCTGTTATGCCCGTATTGATGAGTGGCTGGCGTGGTGGAGAGGGACCTATCCTTCCTTCCATCTCTATTGGGAAAACGGGGTGGGAGGATATCCCATTCGCCGTGAGCTTTATCGCATGAACATGGCGAAGAAGATTTGCGAGGATTGGGCGGCTATTCTGATGAACGACCGTACCTATGTGAATGTTCCTCACGAGCTTACTAAGCATTGGCTGGATACTCATCTTGGTGACGCTTTTTTTCGAGGAATGAACCGTTTGATTGAAAAGACCTTTGCTTCGGGGACGGGTGCTTGTCTGATTCGGCTCAATGGAGCGGAACTGGACGAGGATGGAAGAATTCTTCCCATAGTGGGGTTCCGAGGTGTGGGGGGACCTGAGATCTCTTTTGATTTTGTGGATGCCTCTCATATTATTCCCATTACGGTGCGAGGCGGGGAGATGATAGAAGCGGCGTTTGTTTCCGAAGTTCGCATACGTGGAGAGGCGTTGATTTATCTGGAAATTCACACGCTGGAGGAGGATGGGTACGTGATCCGTAACCGTCTTTACCGTCAGCAGGATGCCGTTCTTGAGGAAGTGCGAGGCGGTGGAGAGGCGGCGGCTGTGATCCGTACGGGATCCCGTATTCCGTTTTTCGCCATTCTGACGCCCAATCTTCTCAACCATATTGATGAGGGAAGCGGGATGGGGATTTCCGTTTTTGCGGATGCCATTGACTGTCTGAAAGGGGTGGACTTAGCATTCAACAATTTCTGCCGCGACATTAAGCTGGGCGGAAAAAAGGTGTTTATCAATCAGTCTTTGATCTGCCGTGATGCGGATGGGAATGTATATACGCCCGATGACGTGGCTCAGCAGTTGTTTGTGACCGTTGGGGACACGGATATTGCGGACAATCCCATGATTACGGAGCATAATCCCGAGCTTCGCAGCAATGAAAATGCGGATGCGGTGCAGAGTCAGCTTGATTACCTTTCCTTCCGCTGCGGGCTTGGTACACAGCATTATCAATTCCGTAATCTGAGGGGTGTGGCGAAGATGACTGCCACTCAGTATATGGGGGAAAAACAGGATCTTCGTCAGAATGCGGCGAAGCATGGGCAGAACCTTGGTTTATTCCTTCGCCGAATTGCGGAATGTGTGGTTTTCCTTGGGGAGGCGGTATATGGGCTTCCTTTGGACGGAACCGGTCTCAGTATTCGGTTTGACGACAGTTATTTCATTGACAGCGACAGCGAGCGAAGCCGTGATCTTCATGAGATGGAGCTTGGGGTGATGACGGCGGAGGAATTCCGTGAAAAATGGTACGGTACGCCTTTGGGAGGCGGTTGAAAGGAGGTGACGGTATGAGTGAATCCATCAAGAATTTGTTCGGAGAGGAAGCGATCAGCTATGAGGAGCTTATTCGCCGTGCGGAGGATGCCAAGGTGAAGATCGGGGATCTTACGGAGGCGGAAGCGGCACATCGGAAGGAATTGGACGGGATTTGCATTTCCCATGCGTTGGAGCGAGGGCTTGAGAGACTTGGAGCGAAAAATGCGGACCTTGTTCGTCGTGCCATCCGACTTGAGACGGTATCTGTGGAAAACGGGAAGGTTGTGGGACTGGACGAGCAGCTTTCCGCTTTGCAGGCCAGCGACCCGTATCTGTTTCGTGAGCGAGAGACGGTTCGTACGGGGGGAGAGCATGGGCAATCCTTCCGTGACCCTGACAGCATGAGTGATGCGGATTTTTACAAAATTCGATTTGGCTGCCGATAATTGGCAGAAAAAACTACATTTTATATTATTATTTTCAAACAAGAAAGGATTTTTATTATGGCAGAAACATTTTTTTCAGTAAAACAGATTGCAAGGGAGACTCTTCCCAGACTGATTGATAATCTTGTATTCCCTAACCTGGTGTACAAGGATCTTTCCTCTGCGTTTACCGCGAAGAGAGGGGATACGGTTGGGGTTCGCAGACCGGTGAAGCTTTGTGCGGAGGAGTTCAATGAGACCTCCGGCGTTTCTCCCGTGGGCTTCGCGGACGACACCGTTGACGTGAAGCTTGACAAGATTGCGACCGTGGATATGGAGGTTTCCGCGGTGGAGGCAGCCTGTGATTTTGATTCTCTGACACGACTTTTCATCGAGCCTGCGGCTGCTGCTCTGGCGGAAAAGATTAACCGCGACGGTCTGGCGCTTTACAAGGACATTCCTTACGTGATGGGTACTGCGGGAACTTCTCCCGACGGTCTGGACGATCTGGCGGGGGCAGCCTTTGCTCTGGACACCCTTCGTGTGCCTACCGATGCAAGATGCGCGGTTTGGGATCCCTATACGACCTCCAAGCTGAAGCAGATTCCTGCTGTGGTGAACGCGGAAAAGTGCGGAAGTGCCAAGGCTCTCCGTACCGGCTCCATCGGCAGAATTTTCGGTGTGGAAAACTATATGTCTCAGGGTGTTTGTGATCATGAGACAGAGCTTTCCTCCGCTTCCTTTACGGTGAAGGCTGACGTGGCAGATTCCGATAAAGTGACCATTACTTCTGCTTCTGCAAACGGCAGTGTGCGTAAGGGGGACATCCTTACCGTGAACGGAAGCACCTATACGGTCACCGCGGATGCGGCTGTTGTGGGCAATGAGGCTGTGGTTTCCGTTTATCCCAAGATGACGGCAAACGCCAAGGATGCGGTGGTATTCACTCCTTCTCACAAGGCAAACCTGGTGTTCCATCCCAATGCCTTTGCTTTTGTGACACGTCCTCTTTCTACTCCTGCGGGTGTGGAATCCTATGTTACCACTTACAACGGCATTTCTCTCCGTGTGGTGAGAGGATACAACATGAAGTACAAGAAGGAAGTTCTTTCTATGGATATCCTGTACGCCTTCAAGACCATTTATCCCGAACTTGCGGTTCGTTATCTGGCGTGATATGGATTACGGTTATTATTTAAACAAATTCGGCGGAAAATTGATTCCCGAGGAGGATTTCTGCCGTGTGATGGAGGAGGGGAAGGGGATTCTCCTCTCCCTCCTCTTCCCTTTGAGGGAGGAGGATCTTTCCTCGGGGGACAGAGAGGTGTTCTGCCGTGCGTTATGCTATGAGGCGGAGTATCTCTTCTCGGGAAAGAACGAGGAAGGAACCGTGAAGTCGGAGAAGGCGGGGGATTATTCCGTTACTTACCGCTCTGTTTCGGACAAGAAGACGGTCAGCGTGTTTGGCAGTGAGGTTTCGCCCGCTGCTTGTCATCTTCTCCTTGCATCGGGGTTAATGTTAAGGTGGGTGTGAGAATGCTTTTGAAGGACAGAGCGACGGTTTTTATGCGGCAGGAGCCTGAAGCCGATCCGTACGGGGTGGCGTTCAGACGGTTTGATCTTCGCGGTGTGATGGTTTTTGAAAAACAGGCTGTATCCTTGGATCGTGCGGTGGGGGGAGACCGCGGTGACGGGGGACGTTGCGTGGTTTATTTCTTTCCTGCCAGAAGCGAGATTGTGGGAAAGAGGCGTGGCGATCCTGCCGATGGGTTCCCTAAGGTGAGTCCCGGGGATCTTCTTGTGGTGGGGGCTTGCAGAGATCGATTTGACCCTTGTGCCGATGCGGACGGGATTTGCCGCAGGATCGTTTCGGTGGAAAAGAGGACGTGTGGTTCGGAACGGGTGCATCACATTGTGATTGAGGCAATCTGACGGAGGTGTTGAGTTGGAAGCTTTATGGGAGATGGTTTGCTCTTATCTGAATGGATTTGAAGGGAGGATTTGTGATGTTCTTCCTGAGGAGATTGGAAAAAATCGTCCGTGTGCGGGGATTTTCGTGCAGGCGGGGACGAAAGAGAAGGCGTATCTTGACGGATCGGTTTGTGTACGGATTCCGTTTATGCTTTGTCTGCGGATGAACGCATATTCCGTGAGGGAGAAGTTGGACGGGGTGGGAAGTCTGATGGGGCTTTTGCGGTACGTTCGGACTGTTCCTTGCAGAGGGGAGTTTAAAGGAGGACATATTGTGGGAATTCACGGGACGGACATTCCTTATCGATCTGTGGTATTTGACGACGGTGGAGAAGAATTCAAGATGAACTTTTCTGTAGACGTGAGGTTGGATTTGGCCGCTCCGGATTTGACGGAAATGGAGGATGTTGATGAACATTGAGATTGTATCGGGGGAGAACGTTCTCACGTTTTCCCCCTCATCTCCCCTTCGTATTCTTGCGGGGGGAATGGTTGGGTTTGACGGAGGGGAGACTCATCTTTCCTTTGAGGGAAATGCGGGGGGGATGGGGGCTTCTTTGATGGGGTGTTGTTTCCCTGAGAGAGAAATGAAAATTCGGTTTGAAATTGATGCAGTATCTTCCGAGGACGAGGCGGAATGGATGCGGTGGGTTCAAAAGGCTGCTTCTCCGGGAGAGGCTTGTGTGATCCGTTCCGAGAGGTTTGGCAGGTGGTGTCAGATCGAGGCTTTTGTGACAAAGGTTTCCTTTGAGCGGGACAAGGTATTTGAACGAATGGAGGGGGAGGTTTGTTTTTCTGCTCCGATCCCCTTCTTTGAGGCTATTGATGCTGTGACGGGGATGATTTCCGTGGGAAATTTGGGTTCTGACGTGTATAACAGCGGTGATGTATCTTGCGGTGTGCGAGTGGTGATACGTGCTGTTGGGGGGACGGTGGTGGCGCCTTCCGTGAAACTGGAGGAACGTGTGATTCGGATTACGGAGAGCCTTTCTGATGGGGATGAGCTGGTGATTGATACTCGTTTTGGTCGAAAAGGAGTATGGATCAACGGAGTGGAGAGTTTCAATTTCGATGGGAAGAGCAGCTTTTTCTCCCTTACGGTGGGGGAAAACAGGGTTTCTGCGGATGCGGATGAGGGAAAGGAGTTTATGGCGGTATCCTACGAGTTGAAACCGCTGTATTTTGGAATTTGATGGAGTGTTATTTCTTAGACAAGGAGTTATGTAGGATTACGCCTCCCATTGACACGGTTGTATCGCTTCGATGGAATCTGCGTTTCTACGAATGCGGGAGATTTCGTGCGGTTTTGGCGGCGGATTCAGGGCTTGCTGCTTCGGTCAAGAAAGCGGAGTATCTTTTGTCCGTGCAGGAAGGAGGAGTTCGCTGCGGCAGGATTGATTCCGTTGAGATTGTAGGGGGAAAGATCAAGCTTGAGGGACGGCTGCCGGAGTGTCTTCTTTCGGACCATTTGATTGAGGGAACGTTTCGGCAATCCGGACGGGTCAATGATGCCGTTGTGCGGGCGGTTTCCGAAAATTGCAGGGAGCTGCCCTTGATTGTAGGGGAAGATTCTGCAGTGATCGATGGCAGCGGTGTTTTTTCGGTTGTTTGGGAGAATTTGGGGGCTTGGGTTTATCGTGTGCTCAAACCTTACGGCGCTTCTTGCAGAGTGGATTTTGATTCGGAACGAAGTACTTTTGTATTTCGTGTGGTGAATCCCGAAAGAGAAAGCAGAACGGTGTTTTCCGCTTCATTCGGAAATATTTGGGATGCGGAATATTGTAGGGATTCATCCTCATTAAAAAACAAGGTGTCCATCGAGGGAAAAGACGGGAAGATGGTTTGTATAGACATATCAAACGGGGCGGCAAAGAAAGAGGTGTATCGAAAGGCGGAGGATCTCAGTTTGGATTTGTTTGAGACAGTGTCGGAATATGCTGAGGCGTTGGTGATTCGTGCCAAAGAGGTTCTTTCCGGCTATGAATCGGGGACGGTTTTGCGTTTCAAGCTTTCCGGGAAAGAAGAGCTTCGTTTTGAACGGGATTACCAGATGGGGGATTTTTGCTATGCTGCGGATGAGGAGACGGGAAGGTATGCAAAAGCGAGGATTGTCGGTGCGGATGAGGTATGGGAAAACGGGGGACGGACGATAAGACTTTCTCTGATGCTTTGAGTTATGTCAAATCGGTGGGGGGAGTTGGTATGGTTCGTAGTAAATAAAAACCCCCTCCTGCATGAGCAGAAGGGGGTGTGAACCGGATAGGATCAATATCACAGGTTCAATGATTCAGTTTGAGCTGTCAGAGATTACTTTCTCTTCTTTGTGATTGCGTAGCCTGCTGCGGAAACGATAGCAGCAACAGCGGCGATTACGCCCATATCGAAGGTCTGGGGAGCAACGGGTGTGTCTGTGCCTTCGGTGGGAGCAGTTGTTTCTGCGGGGATTTCAACTGTTTCTGCAGCGTAGATCTTCATTTCATAAATGCCGAGTTCTGCACAAGGATGATCAAGGGTGGTGTTGATAATACGGAAGTATTCGTAAGCGTTTGTGTCGGAGATTGTCTTTGTGAACCAACCTTCCGCATCCTTTGTTTCTGCATTGCCTGCGAATACTGCAAGGTCAACCCAGTTGATACCGTCAACGGAGCCCTGGAAGTAGAGATCTTCGGTGATATCATCGGTACCGCGGTTGATCTTTACAGAAGAAACTGCGGTAGCAGCATCAGCCTTGAGACCAACCCAGAACTGGATACCGTTGTATCTCGGAATTGTGCCGTAGTGTGTGTCGAGATTGCCGTCGAATGCAGATTCTACACCTGCATCTCTGCCTGTCCAACCGTCGAAGGTTTCACCGCAAACGGGAGTACCGGAGATTTCGGTATCAACAACAGTATTCTTCGCTGCTGCGTAGTAGAGGGGACCCTCGTACTTGTTGTGTGTAGCGATAACGGGATCAACAGTGAAGGGTTCAGCAGCTGCTGCGGGAGCACCGTAAAGTGCAAGGTCTGCGCAGGAGCTCTGGAGAGGACCGCTGGATACGTAACGGAAGTAAGTGTAGCCGTTTGTATCGGTAACGGGCTTGCTCACCCAGTCCTGCTTGGAGGGAACGTCGTCGATGGAGTATTCAACCAGAGTTCTCCAGTTTACACCGTCGAGAGAACCCTGAACCAGACCGTACTGAATGTCGGTATAGCAGCCTCTCTTGGGGAGGATTCTTACCTCGGTGAGAGCATGGGGCTCGTCGAACATCATACCAACCCAGCATTCGGGACCTTCCAGAGAGGGGTCGAAGTGAGTTCTGCCGTTGTTGTCGAATGCCTTTTCGTAAGCAGCCTTGTTCCAGATACCGCCGCCGCCGATGATGGTGCCGGTGAGGGATCCGTCAACAGACGTTGCAGTAGCGTTGCTTCTTACGAGAATGTTGCGCCCATAGTAGTAAGGAGTTGCAATGTTCTTTGTAGCTGCAATTTCAGCGGTCAGCTCGGTAGCGGGAGCGGGATTACCGTACAGTTCAAGTTCGCCAACGCGGTTGTCAACAACACGGTACATGCTGTAGGAACCGCCTGCGCTTACCCAATGGATACTTTCGTCCATTCTTGCACTGTAGCCTGCATCGATGTAACGCTGATCGGTTACAGTCTGAGGAGTGAAGATGTGGTAGTCGTTGCCGTGAGCGTCCTGGCGCATGATGATAATATCAGCCCAGTTCACGCCGTCGTTGGAGCCCTGAAGCCAGAAATTGAAGAAATCGCCTGCTTCCAGATTGGGGTTGGGTGCCGCACGGACTTCGGTGAGCTCGTAAGCCTGATCGAGAATCAGACCTGCCCAACCGAGGTCGAGACCCATGTAATGGGTGTCCTGCTTGCCGTCAAACATGAGGTCTGCGCTGTTTGCACCGTCGCACTGAATGCCCTGTGCGTTCTGGCTTGTGAAAATGGTACCCTTCAGAAGCTGACCTGTGGTCACTTCGGGCAGCCCTGTGGATGTGGATGCGGGGTATGCGGCTGCGGTGATTTCACCCAGCTTTACATAGTCGCTGTTTTCTTCCCACGCGGATGCTGTGAGGGATGTGCCTGCAAGCATCAGTCCTGCGAGAAGAAGGGAAAAGAGTTTCTTCATAGAATGTTTCCTCCGTTTTTTTGCCGATTCGATCGACAGTATATTTTTATACGGATATATTCTATCACAAATCAGCTATTTTTTCAATATGTTTTCCAATTATTTTTTGCTTCAATATGTACAAAATATTTCAGTATTCTTAGTGAAAATGCTCATAGACTGCCGTTGGAGCATCAGACATGGGGTCCGATACGAAAAACTCCCCTTTCCGCGACGAGAATCCGTGACGAAAAAGGGAGTTCTGTTATATCAATGGGTCAAATCAGAGGAATTACTTTCTCTTCTTTGCAACTGCATAACCTGCAGCGGAAACTACAGCAGCAACAGCAGCGATCACGCCTGCGTCGAAGGTCTGAGGAGCTTCAACGGGTGTATCAGAACCTGCAGCGGGTGTATCTGCAGCGGGAGCCTCAGTTTCTGCGGGAACGTCAACGATTTCAGCCGCGTAGATCTTGATTTCGTCTGCGCTGAGAGAACAGTTGGGGTGATCGGTGGAGGGGTTCATCAGACGGAAGTAGGTGTAAACGCCGGTGTCGGTGATTTCTCTTGTGTTCCAGCCGTCGGCATCCATTGCGGTAACATTGTTGTTGATTACGGCAAGGTCAACCCAGTCGATGCCGTCAACAGAGCCCTGGAAGAAGATGTCTTCTTCATAGCCGCTCTTATTCAGAATCTTGACGGTGGAAATCGAAGTAGCAGTATCAGCCTTCAGACCAACCCAGAACTGGTCACCTTCGAATCTCGGAATGGTGCCGTAGTATGTATCGGCATTTCCGTCAAATGCCATTTCAATGGAGCGTCCGTAGCCAACCCAGCCGTTGTAGCCGAGACCGCAGATGGGATTACCGGAGATTTCATTGTCGACGATGGTGTTCTTGGTTTCGGAAATGTAAAGTTCACCGGTGTACTTGTACTGGGTAGCGATGATGGGATCTACGGTGAAGGGTTCAGCAGCTTCTGCGGGAGCACCGTAGAAGAGGAGATCCGCAACGGAACTCATTGTATCGGTTACGCATACATAACGGAAGTAGTAGTAGCCTTCTGTTATGGGGAATGTCTTGATGACCCAATCCTGCTTTGTGGTGCAGTCTTCGACGGAATATTTAACCAGCGTCTTCCAGTTTACACCGTCAAGAGAACCCTGAATTTCACAGTGCTGAATGTCGGTGTAGCAGCCTCTCTTGGGGAGAACTCTTACTTCGGTTAGACCGATGGGTTCATCAAACTTCACGCCCACCCATGTTTCGG
>JAZQUQ010000372.1:0-6043 GCA_045631365.1 Eubacteriales bacterium
GGCCTCCGACTTATTATCTTGCACCCTACCCCAACTTCGACGTTCTTCTTGACAACATCCGCGTGATGAGTACCATCGGTGCAGTCGGCATTATCGAACAGGGGAACTATCAGACTCCCAGTGCGGAATTCGGTGCGCTCAGAACCTATCTTCTCGCCAAAGCACTGGATAATCCCTACATGAGCAAGGAAGAATACTACGGTCACATGGATGCCTTCCTTGAGGCATACTACGGTCCCGGCTGGACGTACATCCGTCAGTTCATCGACTTGATCACGGAGCTTTCCAACACCAAGAACAGCTGCTTCACTACCTTTGACAAGCCCGAAAACATGTACGGCGACCACGCCTTCTCTCCCTACAACGATCAGCTTGTGGAATGGTGGAATAAGGCAGAAGAAATGGCGGAAACCGAGCTTCAGCTTCAGCACGTCAGACGCTCCAGAATCTGCTGCGATTACCTCCGTATCGGTTCCATCTTCACCGAAAAGAAGACCACCGGCGGATATGCCGCAATCAAGGAATTGAGAGAAAGCACCCAGCAGCTCTACGACGCTTGTGTGGAATTCGGCATCACCAGAATTGCGGAAAACTGTCCCCTCCCCGAATCCATCGATAACAACCAGAACCCCAGAACATGGTGGAGCCTCCACGAATACGTGGACTAAGCAAAAGCCTCTGAAATAACAAAAATCCGTGCCGCATATCATCTTTCGATGGTACGCGGCACGGTCGTTTTATATTCGGTTTTATCTTACTCCGCCTTCTTCTTCGGAGGGATGCTGAGAATGGCAACCGCCACAAGAACCAGCAGAATACCGATGACAGCCAAGGGAGACGGGAATTCGCTGAAGAAGATCATACCGCAAAGCGTACCCACAACCGGCTCCAGAGAGGCGATAATAGACGCACGGGACGATTCCAGATGCTCCAGCCCCGAGGAGTAGAACACGTAGGGCAGAAATCCCGTAATAACCCCCAGCCCCAGCGCCAAAAGGATGATTTTCCAATCGGGAACGAAGGTGACACGGGCAATGCATTCCCAATCCGCCATAAACGCACATCCGAGGCTGCAGAACAGGAAGGTGTAGAACACGATGGTCAGCGCGCCGTACCCTCTTTGGATGGCGAATCGAGAGAAAATGGAGTAAAGCGCATAGAAGAATCCCGATGCAACCGCAAGAGCGATTCCCATAGGGTCACCAAGGTCACCGCCGCCGATCCCCGACACGAGAATACAGCCTACAAAGGAAAGCACAAGGGCTGCCAGTTTGGGAAATGTGAGCTTTTCCTTAAAAAGAACCAGGCTCATCAGCATAACGAAGATGGGCGCGGTGTACAGAAGGATGGCAGCCGTAGACAGGCTGACCCCCAACTCAATGGATTTAAAATAGGATGTGGAAAACAGGAGCAAACTGACGATCCCCGTACCGAGGAAGCACCAGATGTCCTTCAGCCGGATTTTGATAAGGTCCCTGCGGAACAGCAGAAGATAGCAGCCGATGCAGAGAAAGCCCACCGTAATTCTGATTTGGGTAATTTCAAGGGATGCAAGACCGGCGGCGTTGAGATACCGCACGAAGACGCCCATGGTCCCCCAGAAAAAAGCGGCAATCAGGACGAAAAGAATCCCTTTTGCCATGGATGTTTTCGATTTATTCATACACCTGAACCCTCCGATGAATTTTGAGGAAATACGTACTTTATTATACAACAAAATCTGTTTTTGTCAAGAGAAAAACCAAGGATTCCCTCGCTCCCGTGAATGACGGGAAGAAAAACTTATTTAAAATATTAACTTTATTCTGTTTTTCCTTGAATATTGTATGATAGTATGGTATAATGACAGGGTAAACTCACCATTATTATATTCGGAGGTATGCAATGAGCGAACAGAACACCGCAGAAATTGTGAAAGAAGAACAACTCCCCGAAAACGAATCCGCAAAGGAGACCACTCCCGCAGGCGGCGACAATAAACGAAAGAAAAAGCAGAAGGAATGGAGACGGCTGAAGAGTCTCTCTCCCATGACCATCGTTATCCCTTATATCATGACCAACCGTGTGGGCTCCCAGAACTTCATCACAGACACCGTGGAAATCGAGCGTTTGGAGAAGTACATGAAGGAAAAGCAGCTCTCCGGCATGACCAATATCAGCATGATGCACATCATGATCGCAGCGTACATCCGCCTTGTATCCCAGCGCCCCGCCCTCAACCGTTTCATCCGCGGTCAGCGCATATGGACCAGACGGAACGTGGAGGTATCCCTGACCATCAAGCGGGAAATGACCTTGGATTCTCCTGACACCGTAGTAAAGATCACCCTCCCTCCGGACGCAACGCTGAAGGACGTATACGATGCACTGAACGATAAGATTGTCAGCTACAGAGCCAACCCCGGCGGAGATTTCGATAAGGTAGCAAAGCTTTTGACCTTTATGCCCGGCCTTGTTTTCAAGGGATTTGTAGGTCTCATCCGCTTCCTTGACTATTTCGGACTCTGCCCCAAGCTGATCCGTGAAGTCAGCCCCTTCCATTGCTCCTATTTTATCACATCCATGGGCTCTCTCGGTATCCCGCCCATTTACCATCACCTGTACGACTTCGGCACCTGTCCTGTGTTCTTCTCCTTCGGTGCAAAACGCCGTGCCTACGAGATCGACAAGGACGGCGAGGTGAAGAAGAAGCAGTACATGGACTTCACCTTCGTCACCGACGAGCGAATCTGCGACGGCTTCTACTTCGCCTCCGCCCTGAAGCTCTTAAAAAACATCTGCAAAAACCCCTGGCAGCTGGACGAAGTCCCCGAAGTAATCCCGGACATCGACTGACGGCTCTATAAAATGATTATTTCTCGGGGGAAGGAAAACTTTTTGAGAAAAGTTTTTCTTCCCCCGAATATAGGCTCTGCCTATATTCCACCCCCAAGCTTTTCAAAAACTTTTGGAATGGTGGCTATAATATGCTTTATATGGGAGCGGACTGCTTTTTTGAGTTGTTCGCTCTCTTTTTTCTTCTGCAAAAATATTCGCGTGCGAAAATTTTATCACCTTGTTCGGGTAATGTTCATGGATTCATGATATAATAAGAAAAACGGGAGGATTACAACCATGCAGTATTTTATCACCTTTCTCGAAGGGATTATCTCTTTTATTTCTCCCTGTATGCTCCCCATGCTTCCCCTTTATATCACATATTTTGCGGGCGGTGCGGCAGGCGATGAGAAAAAACGGAACGTACTGTTCCGTGCCGCCGGATTTGTGTTCGGGTTTACGGCAGTCTTCAGCCTTCTCGGAGCGTTCGCCGGAACATTGGGTTCGTTCCTTACAAGATATCAGACCGCGGTCAATCTGGTAAGCGGAATCCTCGTGATCCTCTTCGGACTCAGTTATCTTGAAATCATCCGCATCCCCTTTTTCAAGGGAATGACCGCTCAGCGAAAGATCACAAGCGTTTTCTCCGCCGTTCTGTTCGGCATGATCTATTCCGTCAGCCTCACCCCATGCGTCGGTGCCTTTCTCGGCTCTGCGCTGATGATGGCTTCCACCTCCGGCAAGGCAGCGGAAGGATTTCTTCTGCTCCTCATCTATTCCCTCGGTTTGGGCGTTCCCTTCCTTCTTTCCGCTGTCCTGATTGATAAGCTGAACACCGCATTTGCGTTCATCAAACGGCACTATCGCATCATCAACACCGTCTGCGGCATCTTCCTCATTTTCGTAGGGGTGATGATGGCGTGCGGCATGCTGAACAAGGTCCTCGCAATCTTCTCGTAAAGGAGGTTCCCGTATGAATCAAACCAAGAAAACCATTCTCCTTGCCGTCCTCTTTGCGGGCATCCTCGCGGGGGCAACGGTAAGCTACAACTACCTTTCCGCAGGCTATACGCCCCCGTCGGACGCCGTTGTTTTACACACGCCGGAAACCTCTCCCAAGGATAACAATCCTTCGGATAGCGACCCTGCGGAAACGGAAGAGCCTGCTTCAACGGAAACCACAGCGGAAATCGATACGTCTGCCAAAACGGATGCCCCAGCTCCCGAAACAGAGGCTGAAGAAACCGAATCCCCCTTCACCCCCGCTCCCGACTTCACCGTCCGAACCAGAGACGGCAAGGAAGTCCGCCTGTCGGACTATGTGGGGAAGCCCGTGATCATCAATTTTTGGGCAACGTGGTCCCGTCCCTGCAAATCGGAGCTGCCCGCCTTTAACGAAGCGTATCAGACCTACGGCGATGCCGTCCACTTTCTCATGGTCAACCTGACCGACGGCGTTCAGGACACCGTAGAAAAAGTAACCGCCTTCGTGGACAACGGGGGCTACACCTTCCCCCTCTTGTTTGACACGGAATCCGAGGGTGCTATGACCTACGGAGCCTATTCCATTCCGCTGACCGTCTTTGTGGATGCCAAGGGGAACCTTCTTGGCGGTCACAGAGGTGCCATGAGCGGACAAACCCTGGAGGAGTACATCAGTATCCTCTTAACCTATTACGCCGAACCTTAACACACCAAATCACCTATAAAGGAGTTTTATACTATGGCTGAAATCACAATCACAAAGGATAATTTTGAAGCAGAGGTACTGAAATCCGATCTCCCCGTTCTGGTGGACTTCTGGGCGCCCTGGTGCGGTCCCTGCCGTATGCTTGCCCCCACCGTGGCACAGATCGCGGAGGAATACGAAGGCAAGATCAAGGTCTGCAAGGTAAACGTAGACGACGAAGGGGAGCTTGCCGCACAGTTCGGCATCGCCAGCATCCCCACCGTTCTGGTATTCAAAAACGGCGAAGTCACCGACACCTCCGTCGGTCTCAAGTCCAAGGCACAGCTTGTTGCTATGATTGGGTAAACAAAATTTTGGAATCCGTGTATGGATGAAAGTCTCTCTGTCTTGCGATGGAGAGACTATTTTGTTTGCAACCCTACAGCCAAACCAAAAAAATCAAGGGAAACTGTACTTCTATCACACGAACACTCCCTTGCGAAAGAAGAATTTCTCCGCTATAATAGAGACAACGGTACCGGAATTACGATCAAAGGAGTTTTTTATGTCAATCGGCTCAACCATCAAAACATTACGTCACAAGCACGACATGACCCAAGAGCATCTTGCCGATCTTCTCGGGCTGACCCCTGCCGCCGTCTCGGGCTGGGAATGCGACCGCAATTCCCCCGACATCAGCCAAATACCCCTTCTTTCTAAAATTTTCAACGTTTCCGCAGACGTTCTTCTGGGAATTGATCTGTCCGCACAGGAAGAAAAGATCGAAGCAATCATCGAAAAGGCCGTCACACAGTGTACCCCCAAGGAAGCGGTGGAGGTTTATCGGCTGGGTCTTGCGGAATATCCCGCATCGTACAAACTGATGCTTTTTCTTGCCGATTCCCTCGATTACGACGGAGATCCCCACACCTACGATGCACGAATCAAAGAACAGACAGCGCTGTACGAGAAAATCCGCGAGGGCAGCAACGAATACTACAAAAACACTGCAGAGGGGCGGCTGTGCGGCATTTACCTCCGACAGGGAAAACGGGATCAGGCGTTGAAAATTGCGGAAAGTGTTCCCAACCTTCCCTTTCCCCGTTCCGAGCTGAGAAAAATGCTGTTGGAAGGCTTGGACAAAATCCACGATATGCACCACAACATCCACGGTACCTTCGCCACCCTCTGCGATGACATTTACTTTTTCACCAAACAGGAGGTAGACGGCAAGCCGTTCTTCACCCATGAACAAGCGATTACCATGCTGGAAAAAATCCCGAAACTTCACGAAGTTTTTTATGAAAACGGCGATTATTTGGGTCAGAGTTGGATTTTAGCATGGTCGTACACCGCAATGGCGGAACACTATGCCGACCTTGGTGACGGAGCCAATGCGGTCAATTGTCTGAAATCCGCGGCGATTCATGCAAAAGAAGCGGATGCTTATATGGGAGGGATTTCAAACGGTCCCTACGGCATTTTCGACGATGGGGAATATCCCCCGCTTCCAATCGAATTCCGACACACATCCCTTCTTGCATCCCCCGAGTTCGG
>JAZQUQ010000373.1:0-8356 GCA_045631365.1 Eubacteriales bacterium
GTTCCCCCTTTCGTATTCTCTTACAGCAAATCCTCGTCGTACACCGCGCGGGAGCCGCCGATGAATTTGGCTCTGGTACGTGCCGCAAGAAGGATCGCCTCGCCCACGTTCTTCACGGACAGACGCACAGGAACCGCAACGGGCTTCAGGTGCATTCCAATGAGGGTGCCGCCGATGTCCAACCCAAGATCCGCCTTGATCTCCTCAAGGGCAACGGGATCGGTGAAGTTCTTGTAGGCAGCCGTGGCAAAGGAGCCGCCTGCTTTCGGCTGGGGTACCACGTTCACGCAGTACGCACCGGGAACGGCCGCACGCTCCACAATAATCGCACGGTTCAGATGCTCACAGCACTGTGCCGCAAGGTAGATTCCACGGGGACGAAGCGCCTTCATCAGTCCGTTGAAGATGGCTTCCGCGGTCTCGGGAGAGGATGCAGTACCGATCTTGCCCCCCGTCACTTCGCTGGAGGAACAGCCGACCACAAAAATATCGCCCGCCTTCGCCTTGGCAATCTCGCAAAGCTCCTCCGCTGCTTCAAAACATGCCTTCTCAATATCATTCAAATTGAACATAATCACCCTTCTTTCAATAAATTCAAGTTTTTCTTAATCACACCAATTGTATAAAGGTTTTTGAAAAGGGGTTTGGGGGAAAACTTTTTGCAAAAAGTTTTCCCCCATATAATTACTTATTCTTATTAAGCTCTGCCTGTACACGGGCGGGAACGGGCTTTTCCTTGATTTCGCCTGCTTTTTCCAGGGCGATCTTGGTGAAGAGAGGTCCGAACAGCTCGTAAACAAGAACTGCAAGAAGTGCTACGTTACGGATGATCACGCCTACCTCGCCAAGCTGCATGGCGGTCATGGACATACCGAGAGCAACGCCTGCCTGGGGAAGAAGGGTAATACCCAGATACTTCTTAATGGTAGGCTCGCACTTCATGAAGCCTGCGGACACGGAAGAACCGAGAATCTTACCCGCAGAACGTGCGATGATGTATACAACACCAACCAAAATGATGGCAACGTCGGAAAGAACGCTGAATTCAAGGCCTGCACCGCTGATAACAAAGAACAGCACCATCAGAGGAGCGGTCCACTTGTCAACTCTCTCCATCAGTTCTTCGGAGAAGTCACAGAGGTTGCAGAACACGGTACCCAGCATCATGCACACAAGGAGAGAGGAGAAACCAATCTCTACGGGACCCAGCTCAAAGTGAAGCATGGACAGCGCAACCGCAAGGAATACAAAGGTAATGGAGATGCTCATACGCTTACTGTTGGAGTGGAAGAACTTTTCCGAATAGTGGAACAGGAATCCAAGTACCGCACCAAGAAGGAGAGAACATACAACCTCCACAATGGGATTCACGATAACGGAGATCATGTCTACCGCACCGTTCTGCAGCGCCTTTGCAATACCAAAGGAAACCGCAAACACCACAAGACCAACCACGTCGTCCAATGCAACAACGGGGAGAAGCATCTTGGTAAGGGGACCTTCCGCCTTATACTGCTTAACAACCATCAGGGTTGCTGCAGGAGCTGTAGCAGTCGCAACTGCACCGAGGGTAAGGACTGCACCCATGGGCAGCTTGTCGGGGATCATCAGATGTACACCGAACAGAGCAAGGTCCACGAACAGAGTCGCAACCAGTGCCTGGAACACCGCAATCACCGTAGCGGATTTACCGATTTTCTTCAGCTCCGCAACACGGAACTCGTTACCCATTGCAAACGCAATGAAGCCAAGCGCCGCTTCTTCAAGCACGCGATATGTAGTTACGTTCTCCGCACTGATAAAGCCGAGACCGGGGATTCCCAGTCTGCCGAGGCAGTAGGGACCGATGAGAATACCTGCAACAAGATAGCTTGTAACCGCAGGAAGTCCCAGTTTCTTCGCCACACGGGACATCATAAGACCCATAAACATGGCGATGGACAAAGCCAGAAGCATTTCCATAATCTTTTCCAAAGAAGGATTTTATCCTTCACCTTTCATGTGTTTTATGCGACTCTGCCGAATCGCACCAAGGGTATATTATATTACTTATTTATTAATAATTCCTTATTTATTTATGTCCGATACATGAATTACAATCCTACTTTCGATCGGCAAAGGTCCATTGCTCTTCTCGGTGAGACAAAGGGGCAAAGGTACAACCGTCTTTCATCAGATATTCGATGATCCACGGAAGGACGGACCTTGTTTCCGCAATGTTTTCGTGGAGCAGAAGGATGATGGGTTCCCCCTTTGCCTTTGCCGTTTCATAGGTCTCAAGGAAATTTTCAATAATATACCAATACCGTGACGTCCCCGACGGACATTGGGAAAGGAGCGCATCGTTTGCCACAACGGTCCAGTCATAGACAAGATAACCCCGTTCCAGAAGGGCGGCGTTCATATCCCGCCGCAGAGCCGCCGTCAGATATCCGCTGACCGAGCCGCCGGGGTAACGGAACAGCTTGGGCGTCTCCGAAAAATCCGCACCCAGCTCTTCCGCAAGAGCGGTCCACGCATCCACCTCCGCCATCAATGCATCGGAAGAGGCGTAGATAGAGCGATACACGTGAGTCATACTGTGGCAGGCAATATCATGCCCTCTCCGAAGGATTTCCTCCACCGCTTCGGGATGCTTCACCATAGCCTCTCCCAAAAGGAAAAACGTCGCCTTGATTCCGTAGCTGTCAAGGATATCAAGAAGGAGGAAGGTTTCTTCCCCTTCGGGACCGTCATCAAAGGTAATGTAAACCGTGTTTGCCTCCGCTGCTTCGGGGAAAATGGGCTTCGTCTTGCTGACGTACAGCGTTACAGGAACAGCGGGATTGATATAATGGGCATCGCTGGTTCCGACCCCCGCATATTCCACCGCATACACCCGTCCCGCCGCAAGGGGATTTTCCGCTTCCTTCACGGAATACGCCACGCCAAGAGCCGTCAGCCGTTCCGCCGCTTCCTCTGCATCAAGCAAAAGAAGGCGTTCTGTCTTTACATACCCCAATGCTGTGGGAGGCGATGTCTCCGTCCGTTCCCCCGACCAGGTTTCACAGTGAGGATGGCTCACCAAAATACTGTCCGTCCCTCCGATGGGGGCATCCGACGTATCAGGTTCAAGATGAAAGCTTTTGTCCGACGTCGGCGGAACCGCAGTAAACTCCCGCAGGTCAAACTCCGCAATATCCTCCCGAACGGCGGAGGAAAGCTCAACGAAATACTCCCGCCATTCCGAAGTGATCTCCTCTGCCGAGCATGAAGTGAAGCACAAAACCGCCGCCAACAGCCACAGAGCAAGGGGAATTCTATATTTTCTCTTCATCCGGATGATTCTCCGACCAAATTTGTGTTGTTTCTTTTCATACCTTACAGTATATCATATTTTTTTCGGTTATACAAGAGAAGAAAAAGGAAACTTCTTCCATTCTTGTGAAAAAAATCATTTCTGTCCGTCGAATTAACATTTTATACTTGAAAGCAGAGGGCAAATCATACTATAATATTATGATACTTTTTATAGATACGAGAGGCACATTATGAAATTCACGAAATATATGGTCACCGCCCTCCTTTTGGCGATGGCTGCGCTGTTCACTTCCTGCGGAAAGGAGACCGACGTAAGCGTTCCCCGCGGCATGATTCTTTCCTCGGATCCCGCGCTCACCGATTATTATCTCTTTGTCCCCGACACGTGGACTGTGGATCTTACCACCGCCGCATCGGGTGCATACTGCTCCGACAGCGACCCCTCCTCCGTTTCCATGATGGTATGGGAGCTGGAGCATACCGACACCTCCCTCGACGACTGGTGGACCGCAAACGAATCCGACCTGAATCTGGTGTTCCAAAACTATACCCTTGAATCCAAGGAAAACACCACAATCAACGGAAATTACGCACAGAAGTACGTCTACACCGCCGAACTCGGTTCCAACCAGTACAAAATCATGCAGATCGGTATTCTGAAAAACGGGAAGGTTTATCTCTTTACCTACACTTCCCTCCCTGATCTCTACGAATCTCATCTGGAAGAGATCACCGAAATCACCGAAAACATCATCATCAAATAATCTATGGAACATTATCTCGACAATTCATCCACCACAAAACCGTCGGAAGAGGCAAAAGCTGCAGCACTCGCTGCGATGGATCTTTGGGGAAATCCTTCCTCCATCCACTCCCCCGGACAGGCCGCATCCCGACTGCTCACGGAATCGAGAGCCAAAGTGGCATCCGCCTTCGGACTTCCCCGTTTCTCCCGTGACAAGGTGATCTTCACTTCCTCGGGAACGGAGGCAAACTGCCTTGCCATGCTTGGCTGTGCCGACTCCAAAAAACGCACGCAAAAGAACGGATACCTCGGAAAAATCCTGATCTCCGACAGCGAGCATCCCTCCATGGAAAATCCCGCAAAAAAGCTGGAGAGTGAGGGCTACCTCGTTCGCCGCATCGGCACCAAAGAAGGCATTCTCGACATTGTCGGCATCCAAGCCGCCCTCGAGGAGGACGATATTCCCGTGATCTTCGCCGGATTTATGTTGGTCAACAACGAAACGGGTGCCGTCTACGACGTAAAAAGCGCGGCTTCCCTTGTGAAAAAGGCAAATCCCTCGGCGGTGGTCCATTGCGACGCCGTTCAAGGGTTCATGAAAACGAAATTCACCCCCGCCTCCCTCGGTGTGGACACCCTTGCGGTCAGCGCACATAAGATTCACTCCATCCGCGGTGCCGCAGCCCTGTATCTCTCCGAGGATCTCCTGAAAAAGCGGAACATCACCGCCGTCAATCCCGGAGGCGGACAGGAAGAAGGGTACCGAAGCGGTACGGAAAACCTTGTTTCCATTGCCGCCTTTGCCGCAGCCTGTGAATCCGCCAAAGCTAACTTCGACCAAAACACCGCACAGGTGGCTGCACTTCGGCAGTATCTGGAAGAACGGCTGGCTCCCCTCATGGAAGCGGGTGAGGTTACCGTCAACAGACCCGCGGGCGCTTATCTCCCCAACATCTGCAACATCTCCGTCAAAGGAATCCGCAGCGAGGTCATGCTCAACCATCTCTCCTCACTCGGCGTGTACGTCTCCGCAGGTTCTGCCTGCTCGGCTCACGCAAAGAAGGAAAGTCAGGCACTTACCGCCTTCGGCCTCAGCAAAGCCGCCATTGAATCCGCCGTCCGCATCAGCATGAGCCACGAAAACACCAAAGAGGACATCGATGCCCTCCTTAACGGCATTCAAAGCGGATTGGGCAGACTGAAAAAACGATAAGGGGGACACCATGTTATTCAAGCATTATATCTGGGACTTCGACGGCACGCTGGCTGACTCCTACCCCCACATCATCCGCCTTTTTGCCGACACACTGACAGAAGAAGGCATCCACGCGGACGAAGAACGGCTTGCAAAGCTGTTCTACCGAAACTTCAAAACCACACGGGAAGAAACAGGCATCAGCGACGAAGCCTACGCACGGTTCATCCGCCGTCACGACACCACGGGGGAGGACGAAACAGACCCTCCCGTTGTCCCCTTTCCCGAGATCGACGGAATTCTCCGAAAAATCGCGGAAGCGGGCGGCATCCATTATATCTACACCAATCGGAACACAACCGTGCTGTATTACTGCAAGAAATTCGGCTGGGACGGCATGTTCCGGGATGTGATCACCTGTGAGGATGACTTCCCCATGAAGCCCGCCCCCGACGCCCTTCTCGATCTGATGAAGCGGCACGGGCTCCGTCCCGAGGAATGCGTCATGATCGGCGACCGTGAGATTGACGGTCTGTCAGGTGTGAACGCAGGGATGGCAGGCTGCCTTGTAACCGACAAAACCGAGGACATGGACGGAAACGATCCGCTGGCAGTCTCCGTGCTGCCTTTCAAATGCAGAAAGTTCTCCGACCTTCTCACTCTTTTCGAGGTTGAAACAACGGAATGAGCATACTGCGAAGCGAAGAAAATACCTGTTTTTTCACAGGACACCGCACCATTCCAAACAGCAAGGTAGGCGAAGTCTCCAAGCGGACCTGTGAACAGATTTACCTTCACGCCGCACAGGGGTACACCAACTTCATCTGCGGAGGTGCTGTGGGATTTGACACCATTGCCGCCGTACAGGTTGCAAAGGTGAAAGCGGGGGGCGCACCCATCCGACTGATCCTCGCCCTCCCCTGCCGCGATCAGACCTCGGTCTGGCAGGACACGGAGATGCTCCGTCTGTACCAAAGAATCAAAGGGGTGGCGGACGAGATCATCTACGTAAGCGATCTGTACCACGATGGCTGCATGAAAGAGCGGAACCAATTCATGGTGGACGCCTCCTCCGCCTGCATCGCTTATTTCAACGGATCAAAATTGGGCGGCACCGCGCAAACGATCCGTATGGCGGAGAAAAAGCAAATTGCCATTGCCAACGTTTACACAAAAAAGGAATAAACCACGCCAAAAAGGAACAAAATCCTATGGGTTTTCTTCCATAAAAATACACAAATCATTTTAAGGAGATAAACATGAAGACTTTAGTTAAGCACAACGGTTTTGACGGAATCCGTCCCGTACTCACCATCGTTATGGACGGTGTAGGCATCGCTCCCGACACAGGCGCCAATGCAGTTCGCATGGCTCGCACACCCAACCTGGACAAGCTGATGGCAAACTATCCCATGGTTAGCCTGAAGGCACACGGTACCGCAGTTGGTCTCCCCTCCGACGACGACATGGGTAACTCCGAGGTTGGTCACAATGCTCTCGGTTCCGGTCAGGTATTCGCACAGGGCGCAAAGCTGGTTTCCGCATCCATTGAATCCGGCAAGATGTTCGCTTCCGAAACATGGAACGCACTCATCGGCGGCGTAAAGGCAAACAATGGCACACTCCACTTCCTCGGTCTCTTCTCCGACGGTAACGTACACAGCCACATCGACCACCTGAAGGCAATGCTGACAAAGGCAAAGGAATGCGGTGTTGCAAAGATCCGCGTTCACATCCTCCTCGACGGCCGTGACGTTGGCGAAACCTCCGCTCTTGAGTATATCGATCCCTTTGAAGCATTCATCGCTGAACTTTCCGACGGCAGCTGCGACATCAAGATTGCATCCGGCGGCGGACGTATGAACATCACCATGGACCGTTACGAAGCAAACTGGGCAATGGTAGAGCTTGGCTGGAAGACCCACGTTCTCGGCGAAGGCAGACAGTTCTCCTCCGCAAGAGAAGCGGTTGAAACCTACCGTGCAGAGACCAAGGTCATCGACCAGGACCTCCCCCCCTTCGTAATCGCAGAAAACGGCACACCCATCGGTACCATTGAAGACGGCGACAGCGTGATCTTCTTCAACTTCCGCGGCGACCGTGCCATCGAAATCTCCAAGACCTTCGAAGCAGGTGCGGACTTCGACAAGTTCGACCGCAAGAGAGTTCCTTCCGTCATCTACGCGGGTATGCTGGAATACGACGGAGACCTTCACATCCCCTCCAAGTATTTGGTAAATCCCCCGGAAATCACCAACACCATGGGCGAATACCTGGCTGACATGAAGATCAACCAGTTCGCCATCTCCGAAACACAGAAGTACGGTCACGTAACCTATTTCTGGAACGGCAACCGCAGCGGCAAGTTCTCCGAAGAGCTGGAAACTTACGTAGAAATCCCCTCTGACATCGTTCCCTTCGAACAGAGACCCTGGATGAAGTGTGCGGAAATCACCGACCGCCTCATCGAAGCGCTGGAATCCGGCAAGTACGACTGCCTCCGCGTGAACTTCCCCAACGGCGACATGGTTGGTCACACCGGTTCTCTGGAAGCAACCATCTGCTCCATGGAAGCCCTCGACCTCCAGCTTGGCAGAATCCTCGCGGCTTGTGACAAGGTTGGCGCTGTCGCTGTGATCACCGCTGACCACGGCAACGCCGATGAAATGGCTGAATTCGACAAGAAGACCCAGTCCGTAAAGCGCAACAAGGACGGCTCTCTCAAGGCAAAGACCAGCCACACCCTCAATCCCGTACCCTGCATCATCTACGACAACAAGTACACCGATGCATATACTGTCCGTGAGGATAAGGGTCAGTTCGGTCTCTCCTCCGTTGCCGCTACCGTCGTAAACCTCCTCGGCTACGAAAAGCCCGAAATGTGGGACGACGGCGTAATTGAATTGAAATAATGTTTTATGGGGGAAGATAAACTTTTTGAAAAAAGTTTTTCTTCCCCCATGCCCCCATCTTTTCAAAAACTTTTAACATGATGAATCAAATAAATGTTTTTTTGAAAGGGGGAGGTTGGGGCTGTTGCAAGCAGAAAAGTTTTGATCAAACTTTTTCAAAAGTTTCCGGGTTTTTAGGGCAGCGCCCTAAATCGACCTTCGCAG
>JAZQUQ010000374.1:0-7435 GCA_045631365.1 Eubacteriales bacterium
AGCTACCGCAAGAAGGATGCCCATCAATGCGCCCAATCCGATAAAAATCAGAAGGGGGATCAAAATTATCTTCATCATCGCCCGCCCTCCTTAAATTTTCATTCCGGAGAAGCCGGAGAACGCCATGGCGGCAAGGCTCGCAGCAATCAGAAGGATGGGAAATCCTTTAAACGCCTTAGGGGGCTGTGCAAAACGGAGCCGTTCTCTCACGCCGGCGAAAACCACGATTGCCATGGTAAAGCCCAAAGCTGCCGAAAAACCGAACACGATGCTCTTTCCGAAGTCGTATCCCTGCTCGATGTTGACAAGAGCAGAACCGAGGACGGCACAGTTCGTCGTAATCAAGGGGAGATAAATGCCGAGCGCCCCGTAAAGGGTGGGGATGTACCGCTTCAGGAACATCTCAATAAACTGAACCAGCGCCGCAATCACAAGGATAAACGCGATGGTCTTGAGATACTGAAGCTCATTGGGTTCAAGAAGGAGGTGGTAAATCGCCCATGTTACCGCAGAGGAGATGGTCATAACAAAAGTTACCGCCATGCCCATACCAAGCGCGGTGGAAGGCTTATCGGAAACGCCCAGGAAAGGACAGATGCCGTAGAATCGGGAGAAAATGAAGTTTTCCGTCAGAATTGCGGCAAACATAATCATAAAAATCTCACTCATTGATCCTTCTCCTTTCCTTTTTCAGCGTAAACAACGTTTTTTCTGCTGACGATCTTCCCTGTTTCGGGGTCTCTCATCAGCTTTTCGTGATAGCCCGCCTCGATGGCATCGTCAAACAGCTCCTTTTTATGCCGCTGTTCCTGTACCGTTGCGGAAATCTTCTGCACCAATGCGATGATAAATCCGAGAGTCAGGAAGGCACCCGATGGGAGGAGGAAGATAGACGCGGGAGAAAACCAGTCGCCGAAAATCCGTACTCCCCCGGTTCCGTCCGATGCGGCAAACAGCATACCAGTACCGAGAAGCTCACGAACCGCGGCAATGCAGATCAGCGCAACCATAAAGCCGATACCGGTTGCAAGCCCGTCAATAAAGGAGGCGGCAGGACCGTTTTTGGAGGCAAACGCCTCTGCACGGGCGAGAATAATGCAGTTTACAACGATCAGCGGGATAAACAAACCGAGAGACGCATCAATGGAGGGGAAATATGCCTTGATGAGCAGTTCAACTGCGGTAACAAAGCCTGAAATGATAACGATATACGACGCAATCCGCACTTCCTTCGGGATAAACCGTCGAAGAAGGGAGATAAACAGGTTCGAGAACGCCAGAACCACGGTTACCGCCGCCCCCATGCCGATGGCGTTGATCACCGAAGTGGTGGTGGCAAGGGTGGGACACATGCCGAGAAGCTGGACAAACACGGGATTATTGGTCAGAATCCCGTCCTTGAACTGCTGAAGAATTCCTTTTTTCATTCTTCCTTCACCTCCTCTTCCGTTTCGTCCTCAGTTTCTGCTGCGGAAGGATCCGTCTCCATTGTGATCACAAAGATAACAGTGCTTCCGTAATTTTCGACGTCCACATCGTTGTTGTCCGTGGTAATCATTCCGTCGGGCCATACCATGAAGACAATTTCATCGGGTGTATAATAGCCGTAAGGAACGCTCTTCCAGCTTCCGATCACGTTTCTGCCAATCTTCACGTCGTACTCAAATACATCCGCATTGGAAATCCAGAAGGAATTGTTCAGATCTCCATCCAGCTGGTCCGAAATGAGGTTGCCTTCGATATCAACCATCCGCATTCCCAGGGAATACTTCACCATAACGATTTCCGGTTCATCGGGAGTGCCGACGGCGGAACCGGTCTCAACGGGTTCTGTCTCAACGGGCAGCGTTTCAACCGCTTCGGTTTCCGCGGGTGCCGTCTCAATGGCATCGGTTTCCGCAGGTGCCGTCTCAATGACTTCGGTTTCCGGAGCCTCGGTTTCCGCAGGTGCCGTCTCAACAGGGGTAGTCTCAGCGGCTTCGGTTTCCGCAGGGGTTGTTTCCGCCGCCTCGGTCTCAACAGGGATTGTTTCAACGAGCTCGGTTTCCTCTAAAGCTTCTGTCTCAACGGGCTTGGGAATCCACGACTCGGTTTCAGCGGGTACGGTTTCCACAGGCGCTGTCACCGCAGTCTCTGTGTCGGGAGCATCCGTTTCAACACCCGATTCAATGGGAGCGGTTTCCGCAGGCTTCGTTTCAGCGGATTCGGTTTCCGTAATTTCTCCCGCCTCGCCGGGCATGAGGGTTTCGTCCCCGTTATCGTCGTTGGAGTCTTCCGTCTCTGCGGGGATAACCTGCCCGCTTGAAAGCTTCAAGCCAACCTCGGCTGCTGCGGATTCAAGGTCGAAGGATACGGCAAGCGCTTCGTTCACCCCGGAGACAACCGCTTTGGAGCTGAAGGTTGCTCCGCCGATCCCGTCTATGTTTTTGCCGATTTCAAGGGTTTCGTCTCCGCTTCTTCCGAGGAACTGCGAAAGGAAGGAATCTCCCATTACCTTGGTTCCCACACCGGGTGTCTCGGAAAGGCTGACGATCTTGATACCGGAGACTTCCCCTTCAGAATCAATGCCAACCATCATGTTAATCTCACCGCTGTAGCCCGAAGGTGTAACGTTGACGCAATAGCCAATCACGTATTCTCCGTCTGCGGCAAAATACACGGTAGTACCGTCGGAGGTAACGTATTCCCTGCAGGAGTCTCCCTCGGGGAACACGGTCAATACCGCCGCTTCCTTTGCCTTGCGGGCATTTTCCGCAATGGTATCCTTGGTCACATGATTGACAACCGCAAGCATTCCCGCAACCGCGGCACAAATGGCAGTCAGAACCACAACCAAACGGATCATGTGACGGGAGGAGCCTTCCTTCACGGGGGCGGATTCCTTCACAGGGGCGGTATTTTGTTCGTTTTTCTTGGATGATTTGGAGACAATCCGAATCTGAATATTCTCCGACAAATCCTCGGAGAGACTGTTTGAGTCCCCGTTTTTCATTTCTTTGAGAAGTTCTTCCGCAAGAAGCGCCGCCTCGCTGTTATCCTCGCTCATATCCACGTCCTGCATATTGAACAACGCCTGAAGCTCTTTTTCAAGGCTGTCGTTATCTTCAACGGGAAGAGGCTGATCGGGAAGGAAGTCCAGTCCATCCTCCTCATTCCGATATGCGGGTGTCCGATCTTGCATATTGTCGTTTTTCTTCTTATTTTTTGCCATCCGAAACACCTCCGAATCGTACGGGCATGGTAAATTTATCGATATACCACACCAACAGGTTCATAACAAGAATCGCAAAAGAAACGCCCTCGGGATAGCCTCCGAAATAGCGGATCAGCACGGTGATGGCACCGCATCCCATACCGAAAATCACTCTTCCCCTGGAAGTAACGGGGGTTGTGGCGTAATCGGTAGCCATAAAGAACGCACCGAGGAACAATCCTCCCGCAAACAGCTCACTGAACATAAAGTCGGAAGCAATGCCCCCATGCTGAGGGAACAGCAGCGTCAGCACCGCAACCGTACCGATAAACGCCGCGGGGGTATGCCACGTAATGACCTTACGCACAAGGAGATAAATCCCGCCTGCCAAAAGGAACAGTGCGGAAACCTCACCGATGCATCCGCTCATGTTGCCGATGATCATATCAAAAATCTTCACGTCGGGGAGCACGCCGTTTTTCAGCGAAACGAGGGGAGTTGCACCCGACACAACGTCTGCTGTATTCAGGGTCACCTCAAGAGAGTTGATCTTTTCTCCCACCGCGGGGAAAAACGTCATCTCACCTGCCCAAGAGAAGAGGAACACTCTCGCACAAAGGGCGGGATTAACGAAATTCTTTCCAATTCCTCCGAAAAGCTGCTTCACCACAACGATAGCGAAAAAGCTGCCAACCACGGGCATCCAAAGAGGAACGGTAACGGGAAGATTCATGGCAAGAAGGAGTCCCGTCACGGCAGCGGACAGGTCTGCAATCATAATTTTTTGCTTAAGAAAATATTGTGCCAGCGCCTCAAAGCCCACGCAGCATCCCACCGAGAGAAGACCGATCGCCAATGCTCTCGTTCCGAAGGTGTACACACCCCAGATAAATGCGGGAAGGAGCGCGATGATCACGTCAAGCATAATGGTGGTGGTGGTCTCCGCCGCCTTGATGTGAGGGGAGGGAGAAACGGTAAGGAGCGCGGGTTTCAGAGACTTTTTCTCCTCTGCGGCAGTCGTTTCTGCCTGTATGTCCTTAATATCTGTTTTGTTATCCATCAGCATTCCTCAACTATTTTTTCTGATTATTCAAACGGATGGCAGCCTTTGCCACACGGATCAGCTGAACGATCTCCACGCCGCCGGGACAGTTATAGGAGCAGGAACCGCATTCCACGCAGTTCATGGCGCCGTATTCCTCGGCAGATTCCATATCGTTGATCTTGGAAAATTGTGCGATATACATGGGCATCAGACGCATGGGACAGTTTCGGATACACTTTCCGCACCGAATGCACACGGCGTCGATTCCCGCTTCCTTTCCGTGGTTGAACTTATCGGACAAAAGGAGAATGGCGCTTGTGGACTTGATGACGGGCATCTCGAAATCCCATTGGGTCTGTCCCATCATGGGGCCGCCCGAGATCAGCTTATTGGGCGTTTTCACAAGACCGCCGCAATATTCGAGCATATCCCACACGGAGGTACCGATGGGAACGTAAAGATTCTTCGGCTTTTTCACGCAGTCGCCGTCCACGGTCACGATTCTCCGAATCAGGGGCTGACCGTAAACGAAGGCGTTGAAGATGGCAGCGCAGGTTTCCGCGTTAAAAATCACGCAGCCCACGTCGGCGGGGAGCTTCCCTTGGGGAATCTCCACTCCCGTCAGTGCATACACCAGCTGTCTCTCGTCCCCTTGGGGATACTTGGTTTCAAGCACCTTTACGGAGATCATCTTGCTTTTTTCGCAAAGAACCTCCAGCTTCTCCACGGCATCCATTTTGTTGTCTTCCACCGCTATGTACGCACAACGGACCCCAAGAGCCTTGAGCAGGATTTTCACTCCGTTGACTACAGAGGAAGGGTTCTCAAGAAGGAGGCGATGGTTGGCTGTGATAAACGGCTCGCACTCCGCACAGTTGATGATGATCTTGTCCACCTTACCGACGGCAGAGCTGATTTTTGCATGGGTGGGGAACGCCGCACCGCCCATACCGGAAATTCCCGCTTCCCTCACAACGGAGATAATTTCCTCCGTCGTTGCCTCGTTTAGGGGCTTGGGGAACGGATGGAGATCGGGACAGGGAGTGTCCTGCATATCATTTTCAATAACAACACACTCGGTTTTTCCGCCGGTGGCTGTGCTTCTCTGTTCGATTGCCTTGACCACACCCGAAACACTTGCATGAACGGGACAGGTCAGCCCTTTTTCCCCCTCGCCGATCTTCTGACCGACCGTTACGGTATCTCCCACCTTTACGAGCGGGATACAGGGGGCACCGATATGCTGGGACATGGGAATGGCAACCACCTTGGGCTGAGGGAGTATTTCAATACGGCAGTCTTCCGTGTTCTTGTATTCCTCCACGTGAATACCGCCTTTGAACGTATAAATCAAGCTGTTCACCTCTTTCGTTTTCTAACCGTTTACAATATGCTGACAGCGCTTTGCGTACCGTCAGATTTTGAAATTCTCGAAGAACTTCAAGAACTTCACGTGGTTCTCGCTGACGGTATACTCTTTCCCGTTCAGATAACCGAGGAGACCGTCGGCAAAATCAAAGGAAACGCGGTAGGAATACAACGCCTGTCCGCGGAAACCGAGCTTGCGGTCCCCCCGATTGACGCCGTATTTGCCCTCACCGAGAAGAGGGTATCCTGCGTATTCCATATGGGCTCTGATCTGATGGGTTCGTCCCGTCACGAGAGTCACCTCAAGGAGGGAGAGATCGTGAGCGGGGCAATAGTCCAGTCTCTTATACAGGGTAATAATCTCCCGTCCGTTCCCCTGCTTTTTGTCGGAAACCGTCACGGTCTTGGTACGGAAATCCTTGGAGAGATACCCCTTCAGCGTATTTTTGTAGGGGGTATGCCCGTGAACGGCACAGAGATACTTCTTATGTACTCTTCCCTCGCGGATGGCTTCGTTCATCTCACGGAGGGCGGCGGCATTCTTGGCAAGAATCACGATACCGCCGGTATTGCGGTCAATACGGTTGCAGAGTGCAGGAGCAAAGGAATTCTCCTCGGCGGGGTTATATTCACCCTTCTGATAGAGATACGCCTGCAGAGCGAAGATTAAGGTTTCCCGTTCGGCTTCGGCTGCCTTGTTGGGGTCTCCCTCGTCGCCCACGTGAACGAGAACCCCCGGTTTTTTATCGCAGAGAAGGATATTCTCATCCTCGTACACGATATCGGGAAAATGCTTCACACGGCTGAATTCATCCGTCCCCGTACTCTCGGTGAAAAACTCCTCGGGAATGTACATCTCCACCACGTCGCCGCAATGGAGAATGTCCTTTTCGTGAGCGCGTTTTCCGTTCACCTTGATCCTTTTGGTGCGGATGTATTTGTACATCAGCGAGAGCGGAATTCCGCGGACCGCTTTGGAGATAAATTTATCCAATCTCTGTTCGCCATCGTTCTTGTTTACTGTAAAGCTACGCATGATTCATCCTTTTCCAATCTCAAAAAGCGGGGATCGTGCAGACAATCTCCCGCCTCCGAATAATATTTGAACCTCATCGCAAGTTTTTTGACAAGCCCGATGGAGTTCAAGAAATCCACAAAAATATTCTGATAAGCCCTATTCGCTTTCTTTAAATTATATCGCAATCCTGCTGATATTTCAAGTGGAATTCTCCAAAAAAACCGTTATTCACATAATTTTTTCAAAATCCCATTTACAATCCGCCGCGGGGATGCTAAAATAAATACCGGACCCGAAAAAACTCGACGAAAGGTGCTATCATGAGTACAAAATCACCTGCCGCATCCATATATACCCTCGGCTGCAGAGTCAACCAGTATGAATCCGATGCCATCGCGGAAATTCTCCGTAAAGACGGCTTTTCTATCGTCCCCTTCGGCAAGCCCGCCGACGTGATCATCGTAAACACCTGCACCGTCACGGCGGAAAGCGACCGAAAATCCCGTCAGATCATCCGCCGTGCCGCTTCCCTTTTCGAGAACGTCCCCGTTATCGTTACAGGCTGTTTTTCTCAGGTGGCAAAAGAGGAAGTCCCCCTTCCGGACGGAGTGGCACTCATCGTGGGCAACGGTGAAAAGGATCAGATCCCCGCAGCTGCAAGAAAACTGATCGGGGAATACAGAAGAGGAAGCGAAGCTCAGTTCCGCGTGGGAGATATCCTCACCGCATCCTACGACACCTTCACCCTTAACGTTCCTCAGCGGACACGATCCTATATCAAAATCGAGGACGGCTGTGAAAACCGCTGCTC
>JAZQUQ010000375.1:0-3641 GCA_045631365.1 Eubacteriales bacterium
GTTTGTGCGAGCATCGTGTTGTCTCCTTTGTGTGGGTTATTTCGTCATCTTCAGACGGAACAGCTTACAGTCGTGAGTAGGAACGAAGGTGATCAGGCATTCCTTTTCGTTTTCCACCTTTTCGCCGGTGAAGATTTCGTATCCGCTGAAGCCGTAGCCGGAGTTCAGGGGGAGACCAAGGTCGTAGAAGTTCTGATAGAACTCACGGTCTGTATCGGTGAAGTTGAAGATGGCAAGAATGTATTCGTTGTTGCTGAGGTGCTTGAAGAACACGGTTCTGTCGTCGAAGGTCACTCTCATGGGAGGACGGCATTCGGGGTCCTGATTGATGGAGATGAGCTCCTTGTTCTTCAGAAGGTTGAGACAGGTGTCGTCAATCTTGGAAAGGTCACAGCCGATGATCAGGGGAGCACCAAAGAGGCACCACATTGCAAAGTGCATCTTGTATTCTTCCTCGGTGCAGCCGCCCAGCGCTACGTTGCCGTTGCCGTGCATACCGCAGATCAGCATATCGATATCGTTGAAGCAGCCGGGGAGGGAGTACGCCAGCTTATCGTACTGGCTGACCGCAATATCCTTCATGCACTGGAAATTGTCGCCGATGTCACCGGTAGAACGGTACATGTGTGCGCCTGCGGAACGGATCCACTTTTCGGTTTCCTCTCTGCCCCAGTTGCAGGCGGAGAAGAGGATTTCACGTCCTGTAGCCTTCAGCGCCATTGCCATTCTGCGATAGAGCATGGGGCCGTTCACACGGGAGGGCTTGTAGCAGTAGTCGTACTTGAGGTAGTCTACGCCCCAGTCCGCGAAGGTCTGAGCGTCCTCGAATTCGTGGTCATGGCTTCCGGGGTATTCCGCGCAGGTAAGGAAACCGACGCAGGAATAGATACCGAACTTCAGTCCCTTGGAATGAACGTAATCCGCAAGAGCCTTCATGCCGGAGGGGAACTTTTCGGGGTCCGCCACCAGCTTGCCGTTTTCGTCACGCTTACGCATCGCCCAGCAGTCGTCGATGACAACGTATTCGTATCCAACGTCCTTGAGTCCCAGTGCAACGATAGCATCAGCGGTATCCTTTACCACCTCTTCGTTGATTTTTTCACCAAAGGTGTTCCAAGAGTTCCAACCCATAGGGGGTGTTTGTGCAAGCATAGTAATTCTCCTTATTTTTTCGTATTTCAGTTCTTTTTCACCAGCTTCATGCGGTAAATCTTACAGTCATGGGGTGCAATGCGTGCGAACACGGAGTTTCCTCGGATCTCGGGCTTTTCTCGTGTGAAGATTTCGTACCCTTCAAATCCGAATCCTGCCGTTGCGGGCACGCCGATATCGTAAAGCTCCAGAGGAACGTAGTATTCTCTGTCCCAAAGGTTGAAGAATGCCACAATGTATTCACCGTTTGCAAGATGCTTGATGAAAACGGGTCTTCTTTCGTGATAATCGGGATGTTCGGGGAGGAGGAAGGGCTGACGGGCCTCGGGGTCACGGTGAATAGAGAGAAGCTCTTCGTTCTTGAGAAGGGCAAGATTCGCCTCATCCAGCTTGGAAAGGTCCGCGCCGATCATGAGAGGAGACTGGAACAGGCACCACAGAGCAAAGTGAATCTTGTATTCGTTGTCCGTACAACCGCCGGCACCTACGTTTCCCGCACCGCGCATACCGACGATGAGCATATCAAGGTCGTTGAAGCATCCGGGAAGGGAGTACGCCAGCTTATCAAACTGGCTTCTTGCAATATCGCAGACCGACTTGAAGTTGTCGCTGATATCCCCTGTGGAACGGTAGATGTGAGCCCCCGCGGAACGGATCCACTTTTCCACCTCATCGTTGCCCCAGTTGCAGGCGGAGAAGAGAATCTCCCGCCCCGTAGCCTTCAGCGCCATTGCCATTCTGTTGTACAGCATGGGGCCGTCCGCCAGCCAAGGCTTGTCGCAGAAGTCGTATTTCAGGTAGTCTACTCCCCAGTCCGCAAAGGTCTGGGCGTCGATAAATTCGTAATCAAAGCTTCCGGGATATCCCGCACAGGTTCTTACCCCCGCACAGGAGTAAATACCGAATTTGAGCCCCTTCCCGTGGATATAATCCGCAAGAGCCTTCATGCCGGAGGGGAATTTTGCGGGGTCGGGCACCAGTCTGCCGTTTTCGTCACGGTGCATCATCGCCCAGCAGTCGTCGATGACCACGTATTCGTAGCCCGCATCACGGAGACCCAGATTCACAATCAGGTCTGCGGTGTCGCGGAGGAGTTTTTCGTCAATTTTGTCGCCAAAGGTGTTCCAGGAGTTCCAACCCATAGGGGGTGTTTGTGCAAGCATGGTTTTGCCTCCTTATGGCTTATTTTTTTGTGAGCTTCAGGCGATAGATTCTGCAGTCGTAGGGAGGAATCATCTGCCGCTGTGTATCGGGCAGAATTCCCGTTTCCTCTCCCGTGAAGATTTCGTAACCGCTGAGGCTGTATCCCGAAGAGGCGGGAACGCCAAGGCTGCAGAGATCGGTATAAATAAACGCCTCGGTATCGGTAAAATTGAAGTGAGCAAGGATAAACTCATTGTCTGCCAGAACCTTGAAGAAAGTGCTCTGGTCTCTGCCCTTGAAATGTGCAGCGGGACGGCCTTCGGGATCGGCGTTGATGGCAAGAAGCTCCTTGTTCTTCAGCAGCGCAAGGGTCTTTTCATCAATGTTTCGGATATCCGCACCGATCATAAGAGGGGACTGATAGAGGCACCACAGAGCGAAGTGAGACTTGTACTGAACGTTGGTACAGCCGCCTGCCCCCACGTTTCCTTCGCCTCCCATACCGCAGATCAGCATATCCACGTCATTGAAGCATCCGGGAGCGGAATACGCCAGCTTATCGATCTGGCTGGTGGAGATATCGATAAAGCTCTGAGGGTTGTCCGCAATATCTCCCGTAGAGCGGTACATGTGAGCACCGGTGGAACGAATCCACTTTTCTACCTCGTCCGCCCCCCAATTGCAGGCGGAGAACAGGATTTCACGGCCGGTCGCCTTCAGCGCCATGCTCATTCTGCGGTAAAGATCGGGACCGTACACATTCTGAGGCACGTAGCAGAAGTCGTATTTCAGGAAATCCACGCCCCAATCCGCAAAGGTCTGTGCGTCAAGGTATTCGTGGTCAAAGCTTCCGGGACGGTGGGCGCAGGTCATAGTTCCCGCACAGGAGTACATACCGAACTTCAGACCCTTACCGTGAATATAGTCCGCCAAAGGCTTCATACCCGAGGGGAATTTTGCGGGATCCGGCACAAGGCGTCCTTTTTCGTCTCTGTCGTGGAGAGACCAGCAGTCGTCGATGACCACGTATTCGTAACCGGCGTCTTTCAAACCAAGGTCAACCATGGCATCCGCAATCTCACGGATCACGGTTTCATTGATAAGGTGACCGAAGGTATTCCAGGAATTCCAACCCATAGGGGGTGTTTGTGCGAGCATAGTTCGATCTCCTGTTCCTTGTTTTACTTAAACAGAGTACATCCCATCTCTCGGAAATGCTCGATTTTTCCTTTGAGCAGCTCCTCGGTGACTCTGAAATAGGCAGCGAAGCAAGTGAGGCACAGATATTCGGATGCGCCCCGATTCACCATTCGTTTGTAAAGTGCAATTTCGTCGTTGACCAGCTT
>JAZQUQ010000376.1:0-3076 GCA_045631365.1 Eubacteriales bacterium
TCACATGACACAGGACCCCGACACCCTTGATACATGGTTCTCCTCCGCTCTTTGGCCCTTCTCTACCATGGGCTGGCCCAAGGAAACCGAGGACCTGAAGAAGTTCTATCCTACCAATACTCTCGTAACCGGCTACGATATCATTACCTTCTGGGTTTCCCGTATGATCTTCTCCGCCCTTGAGTACACCGATAACATTCCCTTCGACACCGTCCTCATCCACGG
Source organism: Eubacteriales bacterium (assembly GCA_045631365.1). Classification (GTDB taxonomy): domain Bacteria; phylum Bacillota; class Clostridia; order Oscillospirales; family CAG-272; genus UMGS1696. The sequence continues at coordinate 226 of JAZQUQ010000376.1, forward strand.
TCTGGTAAGAGACGCACAGGGCAGAAAGATGTCCAAGTCTCTCGGCAACGGTATCGACCCTCTGGAAATCATCGACAAGTACGGCGCGGACGCTCTCCGCTTTGCTCTTGCAACCGGTAACAGCCCCGGAAACGATATGCGTTTCTCCGACGAAAAGATCGAGGCTGCCCGCAACTTTGCCAATAAGCTGTGGAACGCCGCTCGTTTCGTCATGATGAACCTGACCATCGACGAAATCAAGCTTCCCGCGGCACCCGATCTTGCGGCAGAAGACAAGTGGATCCTCACCAAGCTGCAGGCGTGCATCAAGAACGTCAGCGCAAACCTTGAAAAGTTCGAAATCGGTATTGCACTCAGCTCCATCTACGACTTTATCTGGGACATTTACTGCGACTGGTACATTGAGCTGTCCAAGCCCTCCGTTGCAGCAGGCGGCGACCGTGCAAACAACACTCAGAACGTTCTTGCCTACGTTCTCCGCGATATTCTCAAGCTCCTCCATCCCTTCATGCCCTTCATCACAGAGGAAATCTACCAGGGTCTCCCCGGCGAAGACGGCAGCATCATGATCAAGGACTATCCCGAATACAACGAAGCCCTTGTATTTGAGGCAGAAACCGATTCCATGGAAAAGGTGATCGAGCTGATCAAGGCAATCCGTACCAGACGTGCGGAAATGGGCGTTGTTCCCTCCAGAAAGGCACAGCTGTTCATTGAAACCAAGTATGCCGATGCATTCAGCGGCGCAGAACCCTTCTTCGCAAAGCTGGCTTCCGCATCCTCTCTCACCATTGTGGACGCCTGCGAGGACGAAAGCGCAGTTCGTATCATCACCGATGCGGCAACCGCATACATTCCTCTTGCGGATATGGTTGACTTTGAAGCAGAAAGAAAGCGTCTCGAAGGCGAGCTGAAGACCGTTGAGGGTGAAATCGCCCGTGCGGAAGGAAAGCTCGGCAACGAAGGCTTTATCGCCCGCGCTCCCGCCGCCGTTGTGGAAGGCGAACGCGAAAAGCTCCGCAAGTATATCGAAAAGAAGGAAAGTATCATTTCCGCTATTGAAAAACTGAAGTAAAAAGGAGAAGGGGCAGTCATATGCATGAAACTCGGGGGAAGGAAAACTTTTTGAGAAAAGTTTTTCTTCCCCCGAATATAGGCTCTGCCTATATTCCACCCCCAAGCTTTTCAAAAACTTTTAAATAACAGGGAGAATTATGAGAAACTACCCCTTTATTATCATCACCGAAAAGGCGGAACGGAGTGCCAAGGCGGGACATCCGTGGGTTTATGCCGATGAGATCACCGCGAAAAACGGAGAGATCACCGACGGCGGTCTGGTGGACGTATATTCCAAAAAAGAACGGTACATCGGCACGGGATTTTACAACAGCCACTCCAAAATCCGTGTCCGCATCATCTCCACCAACGCCAACGACAAATTCGACCGAGCATTTTACGAACGCCGCATCCGCTATGCCCTTGACTACCGCAAAACCGTGATGGGAGACGATTTTCACGCCTGCCGTCTCATCTTCGGGGAAGCGGATCTGTTCCCCGGACTGACCGTGGACCTCTTTGAAACCGTTCTCTCCGTGCAGGTTCTCTCCCTCGGCGTGGACGGAATTATCGATATGCTCCTTGAAATCCTCTGTGCTGTTCTCCCCGAGTACGGTGTGAACGTAACCGCCGTCTACCTCCGAAACGATGTGGCGATCCGCGAGCTTGAGGGACTTTCCCAGTTCACGGGTTACTGGAGACCGGAGCTGTTCCCGGGGGCTGCCGAATCCGACGGAACGGTGATCATCACCGAAAACGGCATCAAGTATAAGGTGGACTATATCAACGGTCAGAAAACGGGATTTTTCCTCGACCAGAAGTACAACCGACGGGCTGCCGCAGCCCTTGCGAAAGGAAAAACCGTCCTCGACTGCTTCACTCACACGGGTGCCTTCGGACTCAACTGTGCGGCTGCCGGTGCGGCTCACGTCAATTCCGTGGATATCTCCGAAAGTGCGGTTGCCATGGCGAAGGCAAACTGCGAGCTGAACGGACTGACCGGCAACATGACCTTCACCTGTGCAGACGTGTTCGCTCTGCTGACCCAAATGGCAGAGGAAAAGCGTCACGACTACGATTATATCATCCTCGACCCGCCCGCCTTCACCAAGGATCGCACCACGGTTCATAACGCCTACAACGGCTACAAGGAGATTAATCTGAAGGCAATGAAGCTCCTTCCCCGCGGCGGTTATCTTGCCACCTGCTCCTGCTCCCACTTTATGGGAGATGAGCTGTTCCGCAAGATGCTCGCCGATGCCGCAAGAGACGCCAAGGTCAACCTCCGACAGATCGAAGGCAGAACGCAGTCTCCCGACCACCCCATTCTGTGGAACGTCCGCGAGACCGATTACCTGAAATTCTATCTGTTCCAGGTGGTTTAAGAGACAGACAGGAAGAAAAACGACGCAAAAACGGCGTGTTACATTTTGCATCTTATAGTGCAAATGGAATACGCCGTGATTTTTTGAAAAAATTCAAAAAATTCAAAAAATTTAAAAATACCCCTTGACAAATCAAACCGAATGGTGTATAATATCACCGTTGCGTGAGAAACGCAGACAACATATGCGGGCATGGCGGAATTGGCAGACGCGCTAGATTCAGGTTCTAGTCGAAGCAATTCGGTGGAGGTTCAAGTCCTCTTGCCCGCACCAAACAGTAGAAATCCGAACTCAAAGCTGGTAGGCGAAAGGTTCGGGTTTCTTTTTCATTTTTCGAACAGACAATATAAACTTGAGGAGGAATCCCATGCCCCTTGAAATAGTTAGAAACGATATAACAAAAATGAAGG
>JAZQUQ010000377.1:0-2190 GCA_045631365.1 Eubacteriales bacterium
GAACCTCTGTATTGAGATTCACCATTCTGCGGTCATCAATCTGGATTCCTTTGTAACCATTGTCGATCTGTTCGAAGGTGTTGACATCTATATTCCCGAGGCGATGCAGTACGAAGACCCCGCACAGAATCTGTATATCAACATTCCCGCCGGTCAGCAGCATCTTGACGGTTACAACGCCATGTGTTACGTCCGTTTCCGTTCCGGCCTCGTTCAGGCGGATCTGGGTCGTGTCAATTCGCAGAAGATTTTTATGACCGCATTCTTCCAGAAAGTGAAGGCTAATCTGAATCTTTCCAATATCAAGCTCCTGAATCAGATTGCCAACACAATCTATACCAACGTTGTGACCGATATGTCTGTTTCCGACATTATTTACTACGGGAAAGAGCTTCTCAGCATGGATTTGAGCTCCATTGTCATGCTCACCCTTCCCGGAAATATTGAAACAGGAAGCGCGTTCTACGTGATAAACAGGGAAGCGGTTCTCAATACCATCAACGAGCACTTCAATATCTACTCAAAAAAGATCACAGATTCGATCTTTGACAAGAATCTGATCTTCTGTGATACCAAAAACATCAATATCTGTAATCTTTACTATGGCGATGCCGAAACCGTATGGAATGACGTATATAGTGCGGAAGACATTAACAACGGCTCGATCCATATCCCCCGTGTGCCCACAAGCGAAGAGTGAGCCATTTGACTTCAACTACGTACAAAGGAGTATATAACAATGGATTTTGAAACAACCAAACTCCCCATGGAAGAAAACCTCAAAAAGGAAGATTTGAACGATCCCCTGAAGCTGGCTGAACTGATGGTAGCCATCCTTGACTCCAAAAAGGCAAAGGATATCAAGCTTCTCCACGTGGAAAATCAGACCGTCATTGCGGATTATTTCGTAATCTGCACCGGTACGTCCAGAACACAGATCCGTGCACTTTCCGGCGAAGTGGAATTCAAGCTCCAGCCTTACGATATCGCCCCCCTTCACACCGAAGGCGGCGAATCCGGTATCTGGATCCTTCAGGACTTCGGTTCTGTCATCCTCCACATCTTCTCTCCCGATGCGAGAGACTTCTACAAGCTGGATAAGCTGTACATGGATACAACGGAACGGGACATTTCCGCCCTTGTTACTGAAGACTAACCAAAAAAATCTAACATTTATATAAAGGAAGTCGGACATGAAACACGATTTTGACAGAATTGAGAGCAAATGGCAGCAGAAGTGGGAGGAAGCCGAAATTTTCAAGGCAACCGAAGACAGAAGCAAGCCCAAGTTCTACGCTCTCGTAGAGTTCCCCTATCCCAGCGGTGCAGGTATGCACGTCGGTCACATCAAGGCATATTCCGGCCTTGAAGTAATCTCCCGTAAGAGAAGAATGCAGGGATACAACGTACTGTTCCCCATTGGATTTGACGCTTTCGGTCTTCCCACCGAAAACTCCGCGATTAAATTCAATACACATCCCCGTGTTCTGACGGACAGAAATATCGAAAAGTTCACCTCTCAGCTCAAGAAGGTAGGCTTCTCCTTCGACTGGTCCAGAGTGGTGGACACTACCGATGAAGACTACTACAAGTGGACTCAGTGGATCTTCCGCAAAATGTTTGACGAAGGTCTTGTGTTCCGCGCAACCACCCTTGTAAACTATTGCCCTCACTGTAAGGTTGTTCTCTCCAACGAGGACTCTCAGGGCGGTAAGTGCGATATCTGCCACAGCGATATCGTTCAGAAGTCCAAGGACGTTTGGTATCTCCGCATTACCGAATACGCGGACAAGCTGCTGCAGGGTCTCGATAAGGTAGATTACCTGCCCAATGTAAGACTTCAGCAGGAAAACTGGATCGGCCGTTCCGAGGGTGCGTTCGTGAACTTCGCCCTCACCGGCTGCGAGGATAAGCTCCGCATCTATACCACCAGATGCGACACCATGTTCGGCGCAACCTTTATGGTTATCGCTCCCGAGCATCCCATTATCGAAAAGTACAGAGACCGCATCACCAACATTGATGCTCTCGACGCATATAAAGAAGAATGTGCAAAGAAGACCGAATTCGAGCGTACCCAGCTTGTTAAGGATAAGACAGGTGTTTGCATTGAAGGCATTGCTGCCATCAACCCCGCAACCGGCAAGGATATACGTCGGATCGTAGCCATGTCGTTCTGTGAGCCAAGGA
>JAZQUQ010000378.1:0-4879 GCA_045631365.1 Eubacteriales bacterium
TCGGCAAACGCCATACAGGTAGGTGCGCCGCAGGATCCGCAGTCCAAGCCCGGAAGACCCTTGCAGATGGACTGCATATCGGAAAGCATCTGTCTCGCCACGTTTCTGTCCTCGGAAAGTGCATTGTAGGGATTATACTCAATAGTCTCCGTCACATACGCGTGCCCGGGAATATCATCTCTCTCGGGACGGTTGGGCGATACGGGCAGATACCGCTTCAGGTGCTGCAGTCTTGCCTGTGCGATGTAGGGATTTGCCACCGTCATGGCACCGCCCACACAGCCGCCGTTACAGGCATTCAGCTCTACGTATTCCAGTTTGCCGAAGCCTTCGTTATCGATCTGCTCCAGCACGCGGATGCACTCTTCGATTCCGTCCGTTGCGAGATAACGGTCATTGAATACCGCGGATGCCTCGCCGCCGGTGGATGCCCAGCCGATGCCGATCATGCCCGCTTCGGTGAAGTCGAGAGGTTCTTCTTCGCTATGCTTCATCTTATCGATGAGCACGAAGTAGACGTCTCGGACGGAGATCACCTCGTCAATGTTGTTGCTCTCGCCCGCATAGCCGTTTTTGACATAGCTGACTTTTGCGGGGCAGGGGGAAATGAAGATGACGCCGATTTCCTCTGAGCGGAGCTCCGGATGCTCTTTCATTGCCTTTTCCCTCGCCAGCCTTGCGGCAATTTCCACGGGGGGAAGGAGCGGAATCACGTTTTCGCAGAGGAACGGGTAGTTCATGCTGATGATTCGCTGGATGGCGGGGCAGGCAGAGCTGATCACGGGCTTGGGGATATCGGGCTGCTTCAGATACATTCGTGTGTATGCCGACACCAATTCGGCAGCCTTTGCCACCTCAAAAACGTCGTCAAATCCCATGTCGTAAAGACCGCGGATGATGTAGCCGATGTTTTCAAGATTATCGAACTGGCCGTAAAGTGCGGGTGCCGGAAGGGCGATTTTGTATTTGTACTTGTTCAGTGCTTCGAGATCGTCGTGAGTTGCTTTTTTTGCCTTATAGGGGCAGACCTTAATGCATTCTCCGCAGTCGATACAACGCGCGGAGGAGATGACCGCATGGCCGTCTCTGATACGGATTGCCTCTGTGGGACAACGCTTCAGACAGGTTGTGCAGCCTTTGCATTTTGCAACGTCAAGAGAAACCGAATGTTGATACTTCATCACGATCCTCCCTGTCAGTATTTGATGTACGGGGATTCTGATGAGACTTTGTTATATAATTATTGAAGAGAAACCTTCATTGTGATGGTGGTTCCCACCCCAAGCTCCGTTTCGATCTCCATGGAGTCGGTATATTTCTTCATATTGGGAAGACCCATACCGGCGCCGAAGCCGAGAGAACGAATATTGTCGCGGGCGGTGGAATATCCTTCCTGCATGGCAAGACTGATATCGGGAATACCGGGACCGCGGTCTGCAAGGGTAATCACAATTTCGGAATCGTACACGGTTACGTCTGCGCTTCCGCCTTTGGCATGAATGACCATATTGATTTCGCCTTCATACATGGCAATGGAGACCCGTCGGATGATCTCCGGAGGGATTCCAAGCTGGCGCAGCTTCTTTTTTACAATAACGGAAGCCTCACCTGCTGACGAAAAATTCTCTCCGTCAACGTCGAAGTGAAAATTGATGGGTTCAGACATGAGCTTCACCCGTTTTTCCGATCAGCCCGGCGGAATACAGAAGTCCGCAGGCCACATAAGCGCGAAGTGAGGTTTTCATTACGGTAATACCGCATTCCTCGGCAAGCTCGATCATTTCCTCGGAGGGGGCTTTGCTTCTGACGAATACGACGCAGGTCATATCCATCATACTTGCGGTGCGGATTACCTGAGGATTGACCAAACCTGTGATAAGCATTCCCTGATCTTTGACATAAGCGAGGACATCGCTCATCATGTCGCTGCAGCAGGCGGATTCTACATCATGATCCAGACAATCCTCTCCGCACAGGAGCTCTGCTCCGAGCAGTTCTTTGATTTCAGCTATTTTCATTGCTTGTTTACCAACCTTTCACCGACAGTGATCGTCGGCATATCCTGAGTTGAATCGGAAAGACGTCACGCGGGTTTATGAAACCCAATCGGACAGCTTAGCGGAAACAGAACGTGATTACTGATACTTCTTCAGAATGTCTTCCAGCTGAGAGGGATCCAGACGGCCGTAAACGTCTTCGCCGATGGTAAGAACGGGAGCGAGACCGCACGCACCGATACATCTGGTTGCATCAAGGCTGAACTTCAGGTCTTCGGTGATGCCGCCGTTTCCGATGCCGAGGAGAGATTCTAACTTTTCCATGAGAAGACCGGAGCCCTTAACGTAGCAAGCGGTACCAAGGCATACTGCAACGGGATGAGCACCCTTGGGAGTGAGAAGGAACTGTGCATAGAAGGTGGTTACGCCGAATACTTCGGAAAAGGGAACGTCAAGACCTGCGGCGATCATTCTCTGAACTTCTTCGGGGAGATAGCCGTAGATTTCCTGTGCTTCCTGAAGAACAGGCATCATCGCGCCTGCTTCACCCTTGTGCTTTGCGATTACTGCGTCAAGAGCAGCCTTCTGCTCTGCAGTACCGTTGAATGCAACGGTTGTCATACTCTTTTTCATAAGGTTGTTTTCCTCCTGAATGAATTTTATATATAAATTAAAAATTTATAACTTGGCAACAGCATCGGCTGCGGGATCGATGTAATCGTTTTCCATCAGCTCGATGATTCCCTTGTCAACAAGAGCGGAGAGAGAGGGATCCATGGGGATTCTTGCGAGGAGGGGGATATTGTATTCCGCGCAAACCTCTTCTGCCTTGGACTGACCGAATACGTGAATTTCCTTGCCGCAGTCGGGGCACTTTACATAGGACATGTTTTCTACCAGACCGATTACGGGAATGTTCATGAGGGAAGCCATGTTCACAGCCTTCTTCACGATCATGGAAACCAGCTCCTGAGGAGTGGTTACGATGACGATACCGTCCAACTTGATGGACTGGAATACGGTAAGGGGAACGTCACCGGTTCCGGGGGGACAGTCGATGAACATATAGTCCACGTCGCCCCAGACCACGTCGGTCCAGAACTGCTTTACGGTTCCTGCGATGACGGGACCTCTCCAAACAACGGGGCGGGTCTCATCCTCAAGAAGGAGGTTGACGGAGATCATCTTGATACCGGTCTTGGTTTCAACGGGAAGGAGACCGTCACCGGTGGAAAGAACATCGCCCTTTGCACCGAAGGATTTCGGGATGGAGGGACCTGTGATGTCCGCGTCGATAATTGCAACGTTGTAGTCGCGTCTCTTCATTGCGGTAGCCAGCATGGAGGTTACGATGGATTTACCAACGCCGCCCTTTCCGGATACTACGCCGATTACATGCTTGATATGACTGTCCTTGTGAGGAGCATCGTAGGTGGGTGCACTGTTCCCTTTGGAAGAGCAATTCTGAGAACAGGTAGAACAGTCGTGGGTGCATTCGTTATTTTCTGCCATGATAATGCTTGAGCCTTTCTGAGATTTTTATTGATAAACGGCAAAGAATCGCCTTCAAACAGGGAGGTTTGGTTCTCAGCCGACTGTATATATATCCAAAGATATATATCTCTTACCTATTATATAACATTTTTCGAAAAAAAACAAGTATTAATAGAAGATTCCTTTTCGGGAAGGACGTGTTTTCGTGAAAAATTTCCTTGCTTTTTGAGGAAATGCGGTTTTTTATGATTTTTTGCTTATTATAAGACGGAGATGGCGCGCTGCTGCAGGGATTCGTAAAAAGCGAGAGTTTCGGGGGAGGTAACCTCGGTTCCCGTTTGGTAATAGCGGACCGTTCCGTTTCCGTTCGTGGGCTGATAATCGGTTACGTGAATCAGTTGGTTGACGGTACCCTTTGTGCCGTCCATGAGCTCGGCTTGAGGGAGCGCCAGGTGCATACTGTCTCTGAAATAGGAGAAGTGGGTGCAGCCGAGGACGCAGGCGGTATAGTCGGTCCTTGCGATTTGGCTTTTGATATATTCCGACACGGGGGCGGGGTCAAAGAACCCTTTTTCGGCATACAGAACCAGTTCGGGGAGAGGAACAAGGTCGACCTTGGTGTTCTGCTCCGCGTTTCTTTGGAGGAGATCGTGGAGCTTTCTGCCGCGGATGGTTGCTGGGGTGGCACAGACCAGAATGCGTTCGTGGGGGTGGAGGGTTACTGCCGGTTTTACAGCGGGTTCCATTCCCACGATGGGGCAGGAGAATGCCGTGCGGAGTGTGTCCACAGCCATACTGGTGGCGGTATTACAGGCTACGAGGACGGCTTCCGCACCGTTTTTTACGAGAAAATCAGTGGCTGCGAGGGAATATTTCCTGATCTCGTCGGGGGTTTTTGTGCCGTAGGGGACGTGATCGGTATCGGCGTAATAGATAAAATTCACGTCGGGCATGGTTTTTCGGGCGTGAGCGAGGACGCTGAGGCCGCCGATTCCGGAATCGAAAATCCCTATTGTTTTCTGCTTCATGGAGCGTATATCCTTTACATTACAATCTATAGTTTATTATAGCGGAATAGAGACGGAATTTCAAGTGCATAATAAAATAATGTCACGGTTGGTGGGGGCGGTTATGGGATTGCGTATGTGTGCTGCTTGGGAAGGATACGGATTATCTCCCGCTTTTTCTTTTCAGTGATGAAAAGAAAAAGCTTGGCAAAAAGAAAAGATCACCAAAGGAAGAGGCGTTCCCCCTCTTCCTTTGGAATCCATTTCTCCCCCGTTCCGTCGTCTCGGGACGACTGCTGCGTCTTGAGGGGACAGGATCGTACAGGGGGTGCTTTGACCTCGGCATAACTTGATATGGGCTGCCGCATGGCTTGGGGGAGA
>JAZQUQ010000379.1:0-1640 GCA_045631365.1 Eubacteriales bacterium
AACATTTCTCGCGTATTCAATCACGGCAATTTGCATACCGAGGCAGATGCCAAAATACGGGATATTCTTTTCTCTTGCATATTTTGCCGCCAGGATCATACCCTCGATTCCACGACTGCCAAATCCTCCGGGGACGAGAATACCGTCAAGACCAGCCAGTATTTCATCGGTATTTTCAGCCGTGATTTCTTCAGAATCGATCCAGTGTATGCGGATATGGGTATTGTGATAATATCCGGCGTGACGAAATGCCTCCGCTACCGAAAGATATGCATCATGCAGTCCCATGTACTTGCCCACAAGACCGATATCCACATAGTGCGGTCTTGCCTTGATACGCTCTACCATTGCCGTCCATTCCGCAAGGTCGGGTTCGGGTGCATCAATACGAAGTTCACGGCAAACAACCGAAGAAAAATTTGATTTTTCCAGCATAATCGGTGCTTCGTAAAGGTTCGGCAGGGTGATGTTCTCAATAACACAGTCCGGCTTTACATTGCAGAACATCGAAATTTTATTGAATATGGATTCTTCCAACGGTTCATCACAACGGAGAACGATGATATCCGGCTTCACGCCCATTCCTTGCAGTTCTTTGACCGAGTGCTGAGTAGGTTTGGATTTATGTTCGTCCGAGCCTCTGAGAAACGGAACCAATGTCACATGAATAAAAAGACTGTTTTCTCTGCCAACTTCAAGCGAAATCTGGCGTACTGCTTCAATAAATGGCTGCGATTCAATGTCACCGATTGTTCCGCCGATTTCGGTAATAACCACATCGGCATTTGTTTTCTTTCCTACGCTGTAAACAAATTCCTTGATTTCATTCGTAATGTGAGGAATAACCTGTACTGTCGATCCGAGATATTCACCACGACGTTCCTTATTAAGTACGTTCCAATAAACCTTACCGGTGGTGAGGTTGGAGTATTTATTAAGATCTTCATCAATGAAACGTTCGTAATGTCCGAGATCAAGGTCAGTTTCGGCTCCGTCCTCGGTAACATATACTTCACCGTGCTGATAGGGGCTCATTGTACCGGGATCAACATTGATGTACGGATCAAGCTTTTGTGCCGCAACCTTGAGACCGCGTGCTTTTAATAATCTTCCTAAGGAGGCAGCGGTAATACCCTTACCAAGACCGGATACAACGCCTCCCGTAACAAATATATATTTCGTCATAAACTCACTCCCATTCCACCGTTGCCGGAGGTTTTGATGTTATATCATATACCACTCTTGTGATGCCCTTTATTTCATTCGTAATTCGGCTGCTGGCTTTCTCAAGCACCTCATACGGAAGCCTGGTCCATTCTGCTGTCATAAAGTCATCGGTTGTGACAGCTCGCAGTGCTACTGTATAACCGTAGGTTCGGGCATCACCCATAACGCCAACGCTTCTGAGGTCTGTCATAACAGCAAAATACTGATTCGTGCTGCCCTCAAGTCCTGCGCCTACAATTTCCTCACGGAAAATAGCATCAGCTTCTCTGAGCAGTTCCAGTTTTTCCTTCGTGATTTCACCAATCACTCGCACAGCAAGACCGGGGCCGGGGAACGGCTGACGCCACACCAGCTCGTGTGGGATACCAAGTTTTGTCCCGGTTTCCCGTACTTCGTCCTTAAACAGATTTCTG
>JAZQUQ010000380.1:0-1733 GCA_045631365.1 Eubacteriales bacterium
AGATGATTTTGGGGATTTTTGGGGGGGGGAGAAAATCTTTTTGAGAAAAGTTTTTCTCCCCCCGCGCCCCCCACTTTTCAAAAACTTTTTATATGACTCGAAAATATTGTATATCTATATGGGAAAAGGCTTTTGTCCGGCTGCGGACGGAAGTCTTTTTGTTTTGGGAGATTCTTGCATTTGTCGGTGGGATGGTGTATAATAGAGTTAGTGGTGGATTCAGCCATCGGCACAAAAAATGGTATCATGGAGAAACGATTATGGAACGAATATACACCCTTTTGCAGGACATCCGAAAGCGCCCTGCCCTCTACCTCGGCAGTCGTACCTTCGACGGATTGGATTGGTTTTTAGCAGGCTACGAAGCTGCTCTGAACGATATAGAAGGTCCTCATTGCATTTTCAATTTCATGTTTCAACGCTTTGTGGAAGACAAATATCGTAACAAGTACGAACACAGGCATTGGAGTAAAATAATCAAAGAAGGAAAAACGGATGAAGAAACATTCGACGTTTTCTTTGAGCTTGTGGATGCATTTTTCAGCGAAATTACGGTGATTCCGCCAGGCGGAATAAGAGTATTCTATTAACATAACGGTGATCCTATGCTATTTACAAAAGACAAATCCTTCTACAAAAACCTCGTTCTCCTTGCCATTCCCATTGCGTTACAAAATCTTGTCACCTTCTCCGTGGGGCTTGCGGACGGGGTTATGGTTGGCTCCCTCGGGGACGATGCCGTATCGGGAATGTACATGGGGAATCAGATTCAGACCCTCCTTCAGGTGTTCAGCGGGGGTATTGAGGGTGCGATTCTCATTCTTGCCGCCCAGTATTGGGGGAAAAAGGACACGGAATCCATCCGCCGCATCGTTTCCATCGGCATCCGCTTTTCCCTTCTCTTCGGCGGTCTTCTTACGCTGATCTGTGCTTTGTTTCCCTCTGATGTAATCCGCCTGTTCACAAAGAATACGGGATTCATCGAAACGGGGACGGAATACCTCTCTGTGGTGTGCTTTACTTATCTCTTTTTCTGCATCACCCAATCCTTTATCGCCGCCATGCGGAGTGTGGAACGGGCAAGGATCGGACTGTACGTTTCCCTTTGCTCCCTTTTCACCAACGTGGCGCTGAACGATCTCCTCATTCACGGAAAGCTTTGTTTCCCCGCCCTCGGCATCAAGGGTGCCGCCATTGCCACGCTGATCTCCCGCATTCTCGAAACGGTGATCATTGTGACCTACGTCTTCGTCATTGACAAACGGCTCTCCTTCCGTCCTCGGAGCCTGCTGAAGACGGATGAAACCCTCCTTCGGGATTTCGTCCGCTACGGCACTCCCATCATTGCAGGACAGCTTGTTTGGGCGGTGAATATGCTCTCCAACTCCGCCATTATGGGTCGTCAGACTGCCGAAGGTGCGGTTACGGGGTTAAGCATTGCAAACAACGTCAACAGCCTTGCCTACGTGGTGATGAACGGAATGTCCGGTGCGGTGGGCATCATTACGGGAAAAACCATCGGTGCGGGCTTGGAGCAGAAGATGAGGGAATACGCCAAAACCGTGCAGATTTTGTTCCTTCTGTTGGGTCTTGCCACGGGAGCCATGGTGTTCTGCATCAAGGATGCTTTTATCTCCCTCTACTCCTCCGTCACTCCCGAAGCGGTCACCGAGGCTTCCAAGTACATTTCCGTCCTTTCCGTCACCATTATCGGTACCTGCTATCAGGCGGCG
>JAZQUQ010000381.1:0-2608 GCA_045631365.1 Eubacteriales bacterium
AGTCGCAGTCGGTGGTAATCTTCACGATGTGCTGGAAGTTGCCGGAGGTTTCTCCCTTTCTCCACAGCTTTTGACGGGAACGGGACCAGAAGCAGGTCTTGCCTTCCTTCATGGAAATCTCAAGGCTCTCCTTGTTCATGTATGCAAGGGTAAGAACCTCTCTTGTCAGATAGTCCACAACAATGGCGGGGATCAGCCCGTCCGCATTGAATCGAAGCTTTTCGATATTGCTCATAACAGTCTCCTATTGATATATTTCATGTAGATTTTTGTTATCGGATTTCAGCGCCCAGCTTGACCAATTCCTCAGGCAGGGGAACGTCGTCAAAGCAAAGCTCGTCGGGGTGTGCCTCGTGGATTTTCATCATCACATGGCACATGGTCACACAGTCACAGAACTGGGTCTTTGCGTTTCCCACAAAGCCGTCCGTGATGGCACCTGCCAGACGGAACGCGGGTTCAAACTTGGGATAGTGGGCAGATACATCGCTGCAGCCCCTTGCCATATGCCCTCTGAGAGGACGGTTGATGATCTCTCCCGAACGGAGACGGATGCTTGTGGGGAACGGTTCCTCCGAAAGTCGGTTGGGCACGTCCATCCGTTCTTCACAGGAGTGGAGATAGGTGTTTCGGTTGTGTCCCACGCCGACAAGGAGCACTTTGCCGCCCGCCTCGTAGAGCTTTCCGTAGCACCCTCTCTCGGAAGTAAAGGTATCGATCATCACCTCTCCCGAAACGTACGCCTCCGCACCCTTGCCGAACGCGGCTACGGAATGGGTGGCGTGCAGGGAACGGTGACCCTTCCGATGCACCGCAGCCTTGGAAGGAATCAGCCCGATACAGGTGTAGGGGGAATCCATTTCCATGGTAGGACCGCTGTAATTCTTATCAAACGCCCTTGCCCACGTGTGGGTGGGGACAATCAGGAGTCCCTCTTCGGCGAAATAATCAATCATAATATCGAGGAAGCCGTCCGCGCCGCCCTCCACCTCGCCGATGGCTTTCATGGAGGTATGCATGATGACGGTATCGGATCGCTTGACGCCCATTTCCTCGAGCTGAGCGTGAATTTGTGTTTTCGTGAACATATTGAATCCTTAATGATGTGTGGTTTACAGCCCCAAAAGGTGCTCGATGAGGATTTTCACTCCCATGCCAATGAGAACGATACCGCCCGCCAGCTCCGCTTTGGACTTGAACTTTGCCCCGAACACGTTTCCGATCTTCACACCTACAGCAGAACAGAAGAAGGTGATCACACCGATCAAAAGGACGGCAAGGGCGATATTTACCTTCAGAAAAGCGAAGGTTACGCCAACCGCCAGCGCATCAATGGAGGTGGCAACGGCAAGGGGAAGCATGGCTTTACAGCAGAAGGAGGCATTTACCGATTCCTCTTCTTTGGAAAGAGCTTCCTTGATCATGTTTCCGCCGATCAGCCCCAGAAGGACGAAGGCAATCCAATGATCCACCGCAACGATGTACTGCTCGAACTGTTTGCCGAGAAGGTATCCCACCGTGGGCATCAAAGCCTGAAATCCGCCGAACCAAAGACCGGTCAGGGCAAGATCTCTTTTACAAACGGTTTTATTTGACAATCCTTTACAGACCGCAACGGCAAAGGCATCCATGGACAGCCCCACCGCAATAACGATCAATTCGATCAATCCCATTTTATACTCCGTTTTTGATGATATCCTTATAATTATAGCACGGTTACCGTTTCTTGTCAATACAAGGAAGGGTGTGCACTTCCCCCTATGTTAAGTTTTTTGACGGAAGGACCGCGTCCCAATCCAAAATCAAAGGGGGAAAAAACTTCACAAAAAAGCTTTTTCCCCGCATAAGGTTTTAAGTTTTTACTTTGCCTGGCTGATTACGACCCAATCAAGACCATAGCTGTTGAGAACATAGGTGTCGTCGAGGAGGAAGAACGCATCTTCCAGATAAACGTTACCATTGCCCACGGGCATGGCGGAGTGGTACTTTCCTCTGTATGCCGCTGCATGGATATGTGCACCGGTGGAATTGCCTGCTGTACCGCTGTCGTAGAACCATTCGCCCTGTGTGAGACCCATTCCCACGTAAAGATTGGAAATATTGTTGTCATGCATGAAGCAAACGGTCATGTAATCGTAGGTTCCGTCCGCGTATCGGACCTTGGAGGTACTCTCCAGCCATACGGCGTTGCACGCTGCGTAGCTGTAATCGATATTTACCACCACCGCATTGAACGGAGCAAAGGCTCTGCCCTCAATGGGGGTCATATCAAGCGCATTCTGATACTGATGGGAATAGATATCGTATGCACCCTGCGAAATATTCAGGGAGCTGCAGAAGAAGATGGCAAGATCCTCACCCGAGCTGTTTGTTACGCCGTGTCTGGAAATCTGCCACACCTGCCCTGCCGTCTCTCCCCGCGAGGACATGGTAACCGCAGCACCGTTCGCCTGAGGATTCCCGCAGGAAAGTGCCAATTCGGTGTTGTCGGCGGAAAGGATGGTCCACGTGCCGTCCACCGAGCCTTCAATAATGTATTCCATTGCACGGTGGGAGGTCGGTTGATACAACCCTGTAAGGCTTCCCTCGCCTGACCATGCACCGATCA
>JAZQUQ010000382.1:0-1800 GCA_045631365.1 Eubacteriales bacterium
TTTTCGCCCTTCTTGATGGTCAGATTCACTCCCTCAAGGGAACGCTTCGGTTCCTCCTTCTTCTCCTCTTCCCCGTTTTCCTTCTTGTCTTCGGTTTCTTCAAGAATGGGCTGATACGTGAAGGTCACGTTCCGCAGCTCAATGGACTCAAGGGGTTCTGCGGGTACGTCACCACCCACGATTTTTGGCTTGTATTCGAGGAACTTCAAATACTTTGCGATATACTGCGCGTTGTCGGGCATACGGATCACCCTTTTCGCAAGGTCGTACATACTCCACTGCAGACTCCAGATGATGTTGATGGACGCCACAAACGCGCCAAGCTCTGCCGATCCGTCGAACAGCTTAAAGAGGAGGATGATGATGGGTGCGTATCGGGTTGCGGTGGAAATCGTATTGGTAAGGGTATCGATCCAATACATCTTCCGCCCCATGGCTACGTTTTCCCCCGTAATGTAGTCCATGCTCTCCACATACTCGGTCTGCAGCTTTTCCCCCGCACGGCCGATGCGAAGCTCCTTTGCGTAATCCGCAAGGTGGTACACACGGTTGATATAGGAATTCTTGCGGTAGTGTGGCTTGGTTCGCTCGCTTGACTTGAACCACATTTTATTGTTGAGGTTCCACATACAGGCGTTGAGGATGCATCCCACAAAGAGGATCAGACCCACTACCCAATCCACCTGCATCATCAGCGTAATGAGGGTGGAGATCTGAATCACGTACCCGAGCATTCCCGATGCGTCGTTCATTACGTTGATGGCACGTCCCTTGGATTCGTCCATTGCCCAGACGTAGTCGTTATAGAACTTGGGGTCGTCGTAGCAGGCAAGGTCCATCTTCATGGCATGGTCAAACAGCTCCGAGTGCATGGCGAACTGCAGCTTTTTGTCCGCCTTCACCCAATAGAACTGGTGATACCAAGCGTTAAACAGGGTGAGTGCGGCGTTGACCCCCAAAATCAGCAGGAGGTACAGCGCGATCCGTCCGAAGGTGACGTCCGCTTTGTCAAGCTCGTTGAACAGCATATAGGTGAACACGGTGGTCACCGATCCGCTGATACCGTCCACGATTCCCGTCATCAGCGTGATGATCACGAAGCGGGGGGACATTTTCCAGATTTTCCCCAGCATGAGAAGGTTGTACCGAAGGGCCTTCCCCATGGGGATTTTGTCTTATTTCTTGTCTTTCTTATTCTGCTTAGCCTTCACGGTTCTTCACCTCGCTTTCCGTTTCGGCGTAGTTTTCTGCCTGCATACGGAACATTTCCGCGTATTTGCCGTTTTTCTTCATCAGCTCGGCGTGTGTACCCGATTCCTTGATGCAGCCGTCCTCCATAAGGAAAATGCGGTCGGCGAGAACGGCGGAGGAGAGGCGGTGGGAGATAAAGATCAGCGTCCGTTCCGCACAGGCTTCCAGCATATTTTTAAACATATTGTATTCCGCAATGGGGTCGAGGGCGGAGGAAGGCTCGTCCAGAATCACCACGGGCGAATCGTTGGTGAAGGCACGGGCGAGGGACACCTTCTGCGCTTCCCCCACAGAGAGCACCGCACCCTCGTCGTCAAATTCACGGGTGAGGGTGGTGTGGATGCCGTTTTTCAGAGACATGATCTTGTCGTAGGCACCGCTTTTCTTCAGCGCCTCGGTGACGGTCTCCTCATCCCCCTCACGGAGAGGTCGGAGAAGGACGTTTTCCGCAACGGACATGGAGAACATCTTGAAATCCTGGAACACCGTGGTAAAATGCTCCTTGTAGGAGTCGGTATTGTACTCCTTCACGGGGGTTCCGTTCAGAGT
>JAZQUQ010000383.1:0-8152 GCA_045631365.1 Eubacteriales bacterium
GAGAATCCGCATCAGCTTTTCCGAAAGAAGTCTCGCCTGACGGGAAAGACCGCCCTTTGTCTTCGGCAGATCGTCCCCGTCCTTCTTTTCGGCTTTTCCCTCGGAATTTTTCAGCGCACCGTTCAAATTATGGGTATTCAAACCGATATTGTGGGCAAACACGGCGAAATCTCGGATTTTCTCCTCGTTCGGTTCCTCGTGGATACGATAAAGGCACGGCAGATTCAGGTGGGTCATGGTTTCCGCCACACCCATGTTGGCTTGCAGCATAAACTGCTCGATGAGCTTCTCTCCATCGCCCCGTTCTCTTTTCACAATGTCTGTGGGGAAGCCTTTTTCATCCAAAAGGATCACCGCCTCGCTGTCTTCCAGCTCCAGAACCCCACGGTCATATCCCTTCTCACGGAGAATTTCGTAAAGCTCGTGCATCACGGCAAGGTCGTCGTAAACCCGACTGTATTTCTCAAAAAATTCGCTTTCCTTCCCCTTTGCAAAGAGATCGTTGACCTCGCTGTACACGCCGCGGACCGTACTGCGGAGAATGGATTTAAAAATCCGTGTCCCTGTGCGGTTTCCGTTTTTGTCAAGGGAAATCTCTGCGGTCAAGGCATACTTATCCTCTCCCGCGTTCAGAGAACAGCTTCCGTTGGAAAGGCATTGGGGGAGCATGGGAACCACTTTATCGGTAAAGTACACGCTGGTTCCTCTCGCCGCCGCTTCCCCTTCCACCGCACGGCCGTAGGGGACGTAATGGGAAACGTCCGCAATGTGGACACCGAGAAGATACCCTTCCGCCGTCCGTTCGATGGAAATGGCGTCGTCCAAATCCTTCGCCCCTTCGCCGTCGATGGTGAAGATTCTTCGGTCACGGAGATCCTGTCTGCCATCCTCACTCAAAGCTTCCTTGGAGGCTTCCTCCGCCTCTCGGAGCACCTTTTCGGGGAAAACGGTGCGAATCCCCGACTCATGAAGAATGGCGGCGTAATTGGCTTCTCGTGTGGATGCATCGCCGAACACCTCGGAAATTCTTCCCTTGGTATCAAAATAGGGCAGATCGGCAAACACAGCCGCCTTGGCCTCCACGTGGATGGACATGGCACGGTTAAAGGCGGGCGCGCCGTCGGGGATTACCTCCACCTTGGTATTCTCGCCCACGTCCAGCGTGCGGCAGTCCTTGATGGGTACAAAAACCGTCGCATTGATGCGGCTCACGTCGGGGATCACCCACGCATATCCGTCACGAACGTGAAGTGTGCCTACAATAGAGGTGCATCCCGGTTCAAGGATGGCGGTCACTTCCCCTTCCACACGGTCTCCATTCCTTCCGCCCCGCTGCTTCACGGTCACAAGGACTCGGTCTCCCGTCATAGCCCCCATGGTGCTGTGGGGAGGAATAAAGATATCCTCCGTTTTGCTTCCGTCCGCGGGGGGATCTGCCAATTCCGCAAAGCCGAATCCCCGTCCGCTGTAGTTGAAGATGCATTCCACATCGGAAAGCTCCATGATATTCTTCTTTTTACCGCCTCGGAACCCATCTGTTTTCTTGCCCCCGTGGCTCATCTTCTTTTCTGTATGCTTTTTCTTTCCCATGGCGCGTCGGAGATCCCGTTCACGCTTTCTGATACTTTTTCTTCCTGCCAAAACAGTTTCCTCTCATTCAATACTTCCGTAGTATCTTGCAAATATGGTTCTATAAAATATAAAAGCGGACATTCATTGCTGAAAATCCGCTTCGATATTTTCATTATTCTGCTGCGCTTGTTTCCGCACTGTCTGTAAGAGTTACAGAACCGCTGGGGTCGTATCCGCTGAAGTTCACGGTATCCTGCATCAGATAAGAGAGCAGAACCAGAACGGTGAACACAACAGCAACAACGCTTGTCAGCTTGGAAAGCTTCTTATCAAGAGTAGAACCCTTAGTCTTTCCGAAGAAAGTTTCTGCGCCGCCTGCAATAGCACCGGACAGGTTATGGTTCTTACCCTGCTGCATCAGAACAGCGATAATAAGGAAAATTGCGGAAATGATAAGAACAATGCCGATTGCGATTTCCATACTTGCCTCCGATAGATTAGTTTGCCCAATACAGGCAACTTTAATAATTTAGCCTTTCTATTTTACCATACTTTCCTCGGGATTGCAATAGAAAAAGCAAATTTCTTTTTTAAATATTTGTTTTTTTTGGTTTTTCCCCTTTTCCTACCGCTCATTCCGGCGGAAGAGATGTAAATTTTATATGAAATTCACGAAAAAAGCCCATGGAATCTTGCAATCCCTCCCGATTTATATTACAATTTTAAGGTAGAAAAATCACAGCCGCGGGAACCGTAATTTTCCGCTGCAGCTTCACGAAAGGATTTCTCATTGGCTTATGAATCCGTTTTCCAATAAAATCAAACTGATCCTTCCGACCATCGTACTGGTCGCTTCCCTGCTTGTGACCTCATGCGAGTCGTTTCCCCTCTCATCGGACAGCGGGGAGACCGAGGCTGAAACGGAAGGATCCGCAGAAACCTCCCCCGCCGAAACCACAGACCCGGCATATGATTTCACCTTTCCCACGAAAACCGAACCCATGAGCTTCGGCATTCCCGATGAGGATGCGGATACCCTTGAGGGGATCGTCATCCGCACCGTGGAGGAACTCTTAAAAATCGGCAGCGATCCCGCCTACCCTTTGAACGGGGATTATACCTTGGCAGCAGACCTTGACCTTTCCCACGTCAAGGATTTCACCCCCATCGGAGGCTCCTTCAGCGAGTGCGGCATTGTATCCGGCAAAAATGTCTTCAGCGGAACCTTTGACGGCAGAGGACACACTCTCTACGGTCTGAACATTGCCATCTCGGAAACGGATCGGATCCACGTGGGGCTGTTCGGAAGTGTGGGTTCGTCGAAATCCTCCGACCCTGCCGTGATCAAAAACCTTATTCTCAAGAATGTCAGCGTCACCGGCCCGGCACTCGGTTCTGCCACCTATGCGGCGCTGATCGGTCAGGCAAACGGATACGTCACCATTGACAACATTGCGCTCCTTTCGGGAAAGGTAGAGATTGACAACGAAAGCGGCGATATTCTCGGAATCGGCTCCCTCATCGGGCAATGCCGTACCCTGGACACCACGGGCTGCACCAATGCAGGAATCCACATCACCAATATTTTCACCAATATCGACGTCATCGGAGACAACAACGGACGCTCCAACTACACAAGCGGTCTCATCGGGCGAATCCGCGGAAGCTCCCTCGGAACACTCGCCAATGTGGTTCAGATCGGGTTGGTAACTCACGAAGGAGATCGGGGGCATGCCATCTCCACGGGGGACTCTCTTGTGATTGAGCGTAAAAACGTGTACTACCTCTCCGGTGTGGGCACGGATGATAACGGTCTCGGAAGAGAAACCTCCCTCACGGCACTGACCGGAGGGAAAACCCAGCTCTCTTCTGCGTGGAAGTTAGAACGGGGAGTACCGCCCCTTCTTTCCATCACCACCGAAAGCCCTCTGTTCGAGCCTCTTGATTTCCTCACCATCCAGTTCTCGGGGAAGAATTCCACCAGCGCCGTGAAAGACGATTTTATCCTCCCCAACCAGGTACTGGGAATCCCCGTCAAGTGGATGTCCAACAACGAAAAGGTGATCACCATTGAAGGGCAGAGCGCGGTGGTTCACAACCCCAAAAAGGGGAATGCCTCCGCTACCCTCACCGCATATTCGGCGGAAGCATCCAAGGTATTCTCCCTCAAAGTCGTGGCGGACACCACCCCCGAGCTTGTGGTCGACCACACAAACGGCATTCTCTACGCAAAAGACTACCCTGACGGTGCCGTATTCACATGGGTCATCGAACGGATGAACAACGGAGCGGCGGTGGATACCGTTACCGAAAAGGAGGGAAAGCTCTGCCTCACCGAGGAGATGCTGAACTGCAAAATCACGCTGAAGGCAGCGGACTGTGAGAACATCGTTTTTTACCACAGCAGCGTTCCCACCCTTGTGATCGTTAGCCCCTCCTCCTACAACAGCGTCAGCACAAAGAATTACTCCGGCGGCTCCATGACGGTCTGCACCACGGGAGATTACCCAAAAACGGAATACAGCGGCTCCATTCAGATCAAGGGCAGAGGAAATACCACCGCGGGAAAGCCCAAACGCCCCTTCCGTCTGAAGCTTGAAACAAAAGCCGACCTTTTCGGGATGGGAAAAAGCAAGCATTGGGTGCTCCTCGCCAATTATAACGACCGCTCCAATCTCCGCAACAAGCTGTCCTATGATTTGGGACTTTCTCTGGGCCTTGCGGGATGCGAATCCACCTTTGTGAACGTGATATTCAACGGACAGTATTGCGGTCTCTACCAGCTCTGTGAGGCTCTCCGCGTGGATGAAGAATGCGTGGACATCTACAGCTGGGAGGATACCGCAGACCAAATCGCCAATCGCATCGCCGCCGCGGAAGGCCTCGATCAGCAGGACAGGGATTATCTTGCCATCGGGCTGAAGTCCAATCTTTCCTGGATTACAAGCGGCGTGTACATGGATTACGTCATCAGCGACTACTACGATACCTCCACCCTGAGCATCACGGGAGGATTCCTCATCGAAAACGACGACTATTACGATGAAAGAATAAAATTTACCACAGAAAACAAGATGAAGCTCCAGATCCATGAGCCGGAAAATCTGAATACCAACAAGGAAATGCTGAACTACATCAAAACCTACATTCAGAACATGGAGGATGCCCTCTATGCCCCCAACCGTCTGAGCGACGAGGGACTGCACTACACCGACTATATGGACGTGACCTCCTTCGTTGATTTCTTCATGGTGAATCAGCTGTTCAAGAACGTAGAGCTGTTCTACAAGAGCTGCTATATGTACAAGGATGTGGACGGTCCCATCACCTTCGGTCCCATTTGGGATATGGACTGGGCGGCGGGCAATCACGTGGTTCTGGACCGACTCTCCGTCCGCTATGACCGCTGGCCCCACGGACAAAGCCCGTACCGGGAATTCTGGTTCAAGGCTGTCTACAACGACCCCTATTTCATGGTGCTCCTCTGCGATCGCTGGGCGGAAATTCAGGACAAGCTGGACGACATGATGGCACAGCTTGACACCCTGAGTGCGGAAATCCAAACGGAAGCCGAGCTTGATTTTGCGTATTGGGGCTACATACAGAAGGATACGGAAACCGAAGTGGATGATCTCCGCACATGGCTCATCAACCGCCGGAACTGGATGAATGAGCAGATGTCCGATCCTGCCACCCTCCTGAAATCGCTGGAATATTATCTTTATTCGGAAAAGCTGTTCCTTTCCGAACCTGTGGTGAAGGAAGACTGCATTGAGCTGACCGTTACCGTCAAGGGTACCACCGTATTTGCGGAGGCCGATCTCCTTGTCAACGGAATGCTGATCCGCCGAGAGGAAATCTCCGACGGTTCCGTCATCCGCATCGATAAAAGCCTCCTCCGTGAATCGGGCAAAACCAATTCCATCGAAATCCTCGGTGTACGGAAGGACGGAAGCTACAGCATCATCGAAAACCGCAAGGAACACAAAGGTTCCACCATGGTAGATTCCGCCTGCGTGTTCTACATAAGTGAATAATACCGTTTTATACCAGGGGAACTTTTTGCTTTTACGAGAGGAACTTTTTACAAAAAGTTCCCCTCGCGCTCCCCTCAAAAACCTTTGTACGGCACCCGCCCTCCCGTCACCCCCGCACGAAGTGCGTCCACGCCCGAAGGGCATCCCGTTCCACGCCCGAAGGGCATACCGTCTCTCCCGATTTTTCAATTTATACACAAAAAAATATTGATTAGATCAACGGAAAAAACTATAATAATAAGGTATACTTATTTTACCCGAAAGGAAAAGCTGATGCTTTCACTTACCAATATCTGTAAAACCTATCTGGCGGGTGACACGGAGGTTCAAGCGCTCCGTTCGGTCACCCTTCGCTTCCGAAAGAGCGAATTCGTTTCCGTTCTCGGCCCCTCGGGATGCGGAAAAACCACCCTTCTCAACATCATCGGCGGTCTTGACCGCTACACGGACGGCCAATTGAGTGTCAACGGGATCCCCACCTCCACCTTCAAGGACCGCGACTGGGACTCCTACCGCAACCACTCCATCGGTTTTGTCTTCCAAAGCTATAATCTGATCCCCCATCAGACCGTTCTCGCCAATGTAGAGTTAGCGCTGACCCTCTCGGGCGTTTCCAAAGCGGAAAGACGCCGCCGTGCGGAAGAAGCGCTGAAAAAAGTAGGTCTCGGCGATCAGTTACGAAAGAAGCCCAATCAGATGTCGGGCGGTCAGATGCAGCGTGTTGCCATTGCCCGTGCTCTGGTCAATGACCCCGACATTCTTCTTGCCGACGAACCGACGGGAGCCCTTGACTCCGAAACCAGCGTGCAGATCATGGAAATCCTCCGTGAAATCTCTCACGATAAGCTGATCATCATGGTAACCCACAACCCCGAGCTGGCAGAGGCGTATTCCAACCGTATCATCCGCCTTCTCGACGGCAACGTTCTCAGTGACACCAATCCCTACTCCGAAGAGGACGAGGCAGCAGAACGGGCAGAAGCCGCAACGATGACCAAAAAGGAGAAGTTCTCCAAAACCCAGATGTCCTTCTTTACCGCCCTTACCCTCTCCACCAACAATCTGCTGACCAAAAAGGGACGCACCCTCCTCACCGCCTTTGCGGGAAGCATCGGTATCATCGGTATTGCCTCCATCCTTGCCCTTTCCCACGGTATCAATCTGTACATCGACAAGGTACAGGAGGACACCCTTTCCACCTATCCCATCACCATCCAGAAGGAAACGGTGGATATGGCAAGTCTGATGGAATCCATGATGGGTGCCAAGGCGTCTTCCACCGAGCATGAGGAAGGCAAGGTTTACTCCAGCACCCTCATGTACGATCTTCTCGATACCATGATGGCGGCAGACGTACACGCCAATAACCTGACCGACTTCCGCACCTTTATCGAAAGCGAAGAATCGGGCTTCCGCGACTACGTTTCCTCCATCACCTATCAGTACGGCATTCAGCCCACCATCTACAGCACCGATACTGCCGATGGACTGAACAAGGTCAATCCCCCCGATATGTTCTCTGCCATGATGCCTCAAACGGATACCCAGCAGGCAACGGGCGGCATGATGTCCCTCATGTCCACCTCCGGCACCATGAACATCTGGACGGAAATGATCGACAACGAAGACCTCCTTGACGAGCAGTTCGACGTTCTCGCGGGACGCTGGCCCGAAGCCTACAACGAAGTGGTTCTTTTGGTGGACAGCAACAACGAAATCAACGACGTTTATCTGTACGCCCTCGGTCTGAAGGATGCGGATGAGCTGACCGAAATGATGCAGGCCGTCATGAAAGGCGAAAGCTTTAACGCTCAAAGCTCCGTTTGGACCTACGACGAACTGCTTGACCTTGAATTCAAGCTGGTTCTTCCCACCGATTCCTACCAGAGACAGGAAGACGGCACATGGGCATACAAGGGAGACAACGAATCCTTCATGAAGATGGTTGTGGACAATGCGGAAACCGTGAAAGTGGTCGGTCTGATCCGTCCCGATCCCTCCGCTGTGGCTACCTCCATTCAAGGTGCCATCGGGTACACGGCCGATCTGACAAGCTACATCATCGACAAGGTCAACGCAAGCTCCATTGTAAAGGAACAGATGGCAAATTCCGCCACCGACGTACTCACAGGCCTTCCCTTTGACGACGGAACCATGGCAGAGCCTACGGTGGAAGAGCAGGCAGCTGCAATCCGCGGCGCTATCGGCAAGATGAGTGCTGCAGAACGTGCTTCCCTCTATACCTCCGCGGTATCGGAGCTGTCCGACGAAGCGGCAATGGCTCAGGCACAGCAGCAGGCGGCTATGATGACCGCCGACCAACTGATGGGTATGCTGACGCAGGCAATGATCACCCAGACCGGCATGGATGAAGCCACCGTTTCGGCATACCTTGCTCAGATGAGCGACGAGGAAAAGAGCGGATACGCCCTCTCCATCCTTTCCGCATCGGTAAAGGCACAGTACGCCGAACAAACACAGGCGCACCTCGGTTCCATGAGCACCGACGAGCTTGCTTCCATGATGGACGGACTTCTTGATTC
>JAZQUQ010000384.1:0-3325 GCA_045631365.1 Eubacteriales bacterium
TCATAGGAGGAAGGATAGGCGGCACCGGAGGGACGGACGTGGGTGTTGCGGGGGTGTGCGGAGGGATTGGGGGTGAAATATTCGTAGAATTCGTAGGTGGAATGACGGTCCTTTTCGGTAAGGGCGTCTCTGGTTTCCGCCAGGCTGCTGCCGTCGGCGAAATAGCAGATCTGACCGATGCTGCCGCGTCCCTTAACGGTGACGGAGTAGGTGAAGCCTTCCGGATCACAGGTGAGGGTGTAGGTCTTTTCCCACAGGCTGCTTTTGGCGGTCCATGCGTAAATACCGTCTCCCTTTTTGTCGAAGGAAGTGACGGTTTCGAGGAGGTCTTTGTTGTCGGTGTAGGTGCCGTTTGCTTCGGTTACGGTGTCAACGGAGGTGAGGGGGATGAGGGAGCAGATTTCTTCTCCCTCGCATTTGACGGTGAAGCGGTCCTCGGTGACGGAGAGGAGGTAATTCTTTCCCTTATATAAATAGGACATGGTAATGGATTTCCTTTCGGTTTATTTTCAGTGCCTTAGGTGTTTTTTTCGTACAGACGATCCATGCGATCGCTGTAGTCGTTGAAAATCTTTTCGATTTCGGTCCAATCTTCATCTTTAAATGTTATGTGACAGGAGTTGGAGAACTGGTAGATATCGGGGATGCCGATTTTGGGCTGGGTACGGAAGTAACGCATAGCATCGGGGCGGCTGGCGTAGTTGACGGAGTCGGTATCGATGAGAACGTCGGGGAGGGCGGCACGGCAAATTTCGGCGCGCTCCGTCATTCTTGCCGACTGGTCGCGGATTTCCCAGCTGCAGTCGTGGAGACGTGCCATATCGCACACTTCATCAAAATACGGGTGTCCGGGGCTGGCGTTGATGAGGCAATCGGGTTTGATTTCTTTGGCGGTATTATAGACCAAAGTATAAAGTTCTTTAGCCAGCTCTACACCGAAGAGTCCGCCTTTGGATTTTGTTGCTTTGCAGTGGCTGATAACGCTGGTGTAATCTAATTTGAATCCGTCGCAGTTCATGCAGCCTTCATCGGAGGAGAGGAGGCGATAGAAAATCTCTTTGAGGTGCTTACGGTATGCTTCGGAGGTGGGGTCGGCGTAGGGGCCGTATTCCCAATCGTCATACTCTTCGGGGAGATTCAGAAGTTCGTCCTTGGGGAGACCTTCTCCGCCCCACATACGGAACCAAAGGAGGGTATGGATGCCGCGGGCGTGCATTTTGTCAGTGAAGCCGCGCATGTCGGGCCATTTTTTGAGATCGGGGAGGCAGTCGCCATAGGATTTCTGCCATTTGTCGTCGATGATAAGGAGGGTGGGACGAATATTGTGGCGCTCGATTTCATCTGCGATGTGCTCGTATACCTCCTGTGTGGCGTATTCCTTCTGCTCGATGCCGTTTTCCATCATGGTATACTGTTCATGCCAGCCGCAGACGATGGGGCCGTACCACCAACGGGGGCGGTTTTCACGATGTTTGTTCTTTCTGCAGAGACCAAGGTCGTAATGATAGTTGGCGTACTGCTTGACGATATCCATATCGCTTTCGCCGAAGAAGGCACGGATGGCAGGAAGAGTGAATTCTCCGTTTACTTTGGTGTGACCTTCCAGGTTCGTGGAGAGGTGGAAGAAGAACTGTTCCCCTCTTTTGGTGGTTAAGTGGTCGAAGTGTGTGAAGCCGTACTGTCCTTCATTGGCAATAAGTCCCATGCCGAACCGTGTGTTGATATCCCACGTGGTGTAGGAAAAAACAAACGAGGAGGGGGACAGAATCGTGAGAGGAGATTCCTGTGAGATACCGGAGGCACGTCGATGGGCATTTCGGGGGAAGGGGCTGGGGTTGGGTGAGAAATTCTCATAAAATTCATAGGTGGAGTGACGTTCGGGAATTCTGCGCTCTTCCTTTTTTGCTGCAATGCTGCTGCCGTCAGCGAAATAGTGGATCTTGCCGATGGAGTCTGTGCCTTTTACGGTTACTGTATAGGTGAAGCCGTCGGGATCACAGGTGAGTGTGTAAATCTTTGCCCAAGTGGGGGATTTTGCTGTCCAGACGAAAGTGTTATCGTTTGTTTTCTCGAAGGAAAGGAGTTCTTCGCCGCGGTCTTCCTGTTCGGCGAATTCGGGGATTCCGTCGGGGCGCAATGTTTCGGTTACGGTTCCGACGGCGGTTTCGGGGATGAGGGAGCAGATTTCCTCACCCTCACATTCTATGGTGAAGCGGTCGTTTTCGACAGTTAAAATGTATTTTTTACCTATATATATGTGTGCCATAAATGTTTCCTTATTTCAGTGATTCGATGATGGGGGCCATGACATCTCCGATGACTTGTGCCATGCGGTAGTAGCCCAGGTCGTTGGGGTGGGTGCCGTCTACGGTGCAGCTGTCGCGGAAGGGTCCGTCGAACAGGGTTTCGCCGTCGATGAAGTAGACATTCTTATCCCCTGCGGCTACGGCATTATTATAATTGGTGCGGACTGCCTCGCGGCGGAGGTCGTCGCGATCCTCGATTCGGAAATCGGGCTTTGTGATCATGATGATGGGGGTGGTGGGGTGTGCGGCACGGAATTTTTTGTAGATATCCTCGTGGGTGATTTGGAGGGTTGTTTCGTCGGGAGCGTTGTGGTCATAGTCGAGGACAAAAATGGAGGGATCGAGGGTGGCGAGGTAACCTGCCATGATGGGCTCACCCTTTGCGTTGCCGGAGAAGCCGAGATTGATGTAGTCGCAGTCGAAACGGCGGGAGATCATGGCTT
Organism: Eubacteriales bacterium; assembly: GCA_045631365.1. Lineage (GTDB taxonomy): Bacteria > Bacillota > Clostridia > Oscillospirales > CAG-272 > UMGS1696. The sequence continues at coordinate 2,750 of JAZQUQ010000384.1, forward strand.
CGTAGGTGTTGCCGGGACGGGAAGCGCAGATTCCGTGGGTGATGGAGGAGCCGTAGAAGAGGACGGGCTTGGTGATGGCGTAGTCTTCTGCCTTTTCGATGATGGCGTCGGGATCGAGACCAATGTAGAATTCTCTGGTTTCGCTGCACAGTGCCATGTTGAACATATAGGTATGCATTTCGCCGTCGGTTTCGTCGAGGAATTCAAAGCTCTTCAGACCGTCGCGGTCGTCCTTGATGCCGGGCTTGCTGGAGCAGCGATATTTTGCTACGTTGTTTTCTGTGGTATAAAGGTCAAAGGCGAACTGGGCGCAGGGGGTTCCTGTGGCGAGAGGTGCCATGGGGTTGAAGTACACCTTTGCGGCGATGTGCTTGGAATTGGTGCGGAAGCGGATTCTTCCTCCTGCGGGATGCTTGAAGAGCCAGTAAACACCGTCGCTTGTTGCTTTGGCGATGTCCTTGGGCATACGGAGGAAGCCTAACTCCTCGTCGAAGCAATGGATGCCGTGGAGGGAGATGGGTTCGTCCAAAGGGGTGAGCCATTTGAGGTCGGGGAGGTCGAGATTGTTGTCAACCT
>JAZQUQ010000385.1:0-4178 GCA_045631365.1 Eubacteriales bacterium
TGGGGTCGATGGTGCAGAAGGGATAGTTCGCACTTGCGGCACCTGCACCGGTCAGGGCGTTAAAAAGTGTACTTTTTCCTACGTTGGGAAGACCGATAATACCAAGCTTCATAATCAATAAATCCATTCTCCTCTGTAAGAAGGGGAGAAGAGTTCCTTTCGTAATCGTTGTTCGGGCATAAAAATGCATTCTACTCTATTATACATTCTTTTCCTCCGTTTTTCAAGAGGAATTCGCCATGACAATGGGATTTTTTTGAAAAAATTACGGATCATTTGGTTTTCTGACGAGGGTGGGGGGAAGATAGGAACCGTACAATTTAAAGTTATAGCATAGCTTGTTCATGTGGTGTTCATAATAATGAAGTAAAATGAATAGAAAAGTTCTGTAAGGGGGGAGAAGCAATGGCAGAACCGATGGATCGGCATGAATACAAGTATCCCATTACCCGTGCAGAATGTGAAATTCTGAAGCCGCGGCTTGGTCTGGTCATGTCTCCCGATCCCCATGCGGTGGGCGGCAAATACGTGATCCGCAGTCTGTATTTTGACAATTACAGGGACAAAGCCCTTCTCGAGAAGGTGGAGGGAACCAATCCGCGAGCCAAGTATCGCATACGGATTTACAACGGCAGCGATTCGGTGATTACCCTTGAAAAAAAGATCAAAAACCGTGATCTCACGAGAAAGCACCGCGCGCCTCTCACAAGGGAAGAGTGCGACAGGATTCTCCGCGGAGACATCGGCTGGATGGCAGACGACGGACGGGCACTTGTAGTGGATTTGTACCTTCAGATGGTGCAGAATTCGCTGGTACCCAAGACTTTGGTGGAATACACGCGGTATCCCTTTCTCTATGAGGCGGGGAACGTCCGTGTGACTCTCGACTGTGACCTTCGGACGGGGGCGTATTCCACGGATTTGTTTGATCCCGAGCCGTTGATTCCCGTTTCGTCGGGGAATGCCAACGTGCTGGAGGTCAAGTACGACCGATTCCTTCCCGATATCGTCCGATATCTGATCTCCCCCGTCACAAGAGTGCGGGAATCCTTCTCCAAATACGAGGCGGCACGAATCTTCGGGTGAGTGCTTGCGGCTGTGATAAAAATCGGTGCTTTTCACAGTATTTTTAACTCTTTGACAAGAATTTATAACATTAATATTTTATAATGATACAAAGGAGTTCCATATGTCTTTCAGAGATATATTCAAGAATAGCTTTCTTGAGGGAACCGCGCAGTTCTCTTTGGCGGACACCTTGATTGCCCTGGTGTTGGCGTATGCGCTTGGTATGTTCATTTTCTTTATCTACAAGAAGACGTACCTTGGGGTGCTGTATTCCCGTTCCTTCGGCGTGTCTCTCGTTGCGCTGACCATGGTATCCACCTTGATCATCCTTGCGGTCACCTCCAACGTGGTGCTGTCGCTGGGTATGGTGGGTGCGCTGTCCATTGTCCGCTTCCGTTCCGCGGTGAAGGATCCGTTGGATATCGTGTATCTCTTCTGGGCGGTGGGAGTCGGCATTGTTCTCGGGGCGTCCATGATTCCTCTTGCCTTGATCGGCTCGCTCGTTGTGGGTGCGGTTCTTCTTCTCTTCGCCGGCGTGAAGCCTGCGGGGAAGGAATACATATTGGTGATCCGCTGTGCCGATGAAAACGCAGAAAAGAAGGCAGCGGAGATCGTAAAAGCAGACACCAAACGGAGTGTGGTCAAGACCAAGACTGTTTCGAGGGATTCGGTTGAGCTGACCTATGAAATTCTCCTCCGTCGGGATTCCACAGAATTTGTAAACAAGCTCTCCTCCGTGGAGGGTATGGAAAAAGCGGCCCTTGTAAGCTACAACGGGGATTACATGAGCTGATGGGAAATGTCCCTTTTGGGGAACTTGAATAAAACCGTTTTGAAGAAGTAAATAATGACGAAAAGTGAGGTTATGCTATGGGAACAAAGTTACTGGTTATCGAAGATGATGTAAATATCTGCGACCTCTTGACCCTTTATTTCGAGAAGGAAGGCTATGAGGTGAAGACCGCCAACGACGGCATCGAAGGACTGAGCTATTTCAAGATGTACGAGCCCGATCTGGTGCTTCTTGACATCATGCTCCCCAAGAACAAGGACGGCTGGCAGGTATGCCGCGAAATCCGCGAAATCTCCTCCAAGCCCGTGATCATGGTGACGGCGAAGGGAGAGGTGTTCGACAAGGTTCTGGGTCTTGAGCTGGGTGCGGATGACTTCGTGGTAAAGCCTTTCGATATGAAGGAGCTTTCCGCAAGAATCAAGGCGGTTCTGAGACGTTATTCCGCTCATGACAATCAGAGCGATGACGAGACCATCAAGTTCGAGAACATCGAAATCAGCCATCAGAAGTACGAGCTGAAGCTGAACGGCAAGGCAGTGGATATTCCTCCCAAGGAGCTGGAGCTGCTGTACTTCCTTGCATCCAACTTCAACCGTGTGTTCACAAGAGATCAGCTCCTCGACAAGGTTTGGGGATTTGATTATCTTGGGGACTCCCGTACCGTGGACGTGCACGTGAAGAGACTCCGCGAAAAGCTGGAAGGCGTTTCCGATAAGTGGTCCCTCAAGACCGTTTGGGGCGTGGGCTACAAGTTCGAGCTGATTCAGTAAAATTGAATGAACAAAGGGGGAAACAAAAGGCGAAAGTCTCAGTATCCCCCTTTTCGGTGGTTTTTAGTCCAAGATTGGGGGGAGGAAAACTTTTTGGAAAAAGCTTTTCCTCCCGAAATTTTGGCGGAGCCAATATTTCACGCGCCCCCCACTTTTCAAAAACTTTTGCCAAATTGGGTGGGGGATCAGCCGACAAACTTATTTTTGGTTTGTATTGCTTATGGAACGAACCGTTTTTTGGGAGTGAACCATGTTTAAAAGTGTTTTTGTCAAATATATTTCTGCGTTCATGCTCATCAATATTTTGAGCATCTTTATCTCCACGTCGGTGATTACGTCTCTGGTGACGGAATACAACGAGAATCTCCGCATGAGAACCCTTTCCAACGTGGCGTATTCCGTGACGGATTTTCTCATCGACGACTACAACCGCGGGGGGGCGTCGGGGTTCGGGGCGTATCTGGATCAGTCCCTCCCCGAGATCAAGCCCATTCTTGACGTGATGTCCATCAACGTGGAGAATCTGATTATCTTCATCTCCGACGGTGACGGGGTGATCCGTATGGCGGGCGGCTCGGAGAAGGCTTCCGAATACGCGGGGGAAGACGGCATTATCCCGGCGGAGTCGGGACTCCGTTATCCCGCAGCCATTCTCGGTGAGCTTGTTTCTTCTTCCGGGGTCACGAGAACCGATACCTTGGAGGGATTCTTCCCCGAGAACTACGTGACGTACATCCTTCCCATTACCTCCTCGGACGGGAAATTCGTGGGAAGTGTGATGACCTGCACCCTCAACTCCGGCATCGACGACCTGTTGGAAGCCATGAACAAGACCATCATCATGTCCAGTCTGTGGCTCATGCTGGCGGCTTTGATTGCGGTGTACTTCATCAGCGAGCGGTTGGTATCCCCCATCCGTGCCATGAGCCGTGCCGCAAAGGAATTCGCCGCGGGGCATTTCGACGTGCGTGTCCCTGTGAACGGGAACGACGAGGTATCCGAGCTTTCCGTTGCCTTCAACAACATGGCGGCGTCTCTCCAGCACAGCGAGCAGATGAAGCAGACCTTCCTTTCCAACGTGTCCCACGACCTGCGTACCCCCATGACCACCATTTCGGGCTTCATCGACGGCATCATTGACGGGGCGATTCCTCCCGAAAAGCACAACCATTATCTTGGGGTGATCGCATCGGAGGTTCGTCGGCTGTCCCGCCTTGTCTCCACCCTTTTGGAGATTACCAAGATTCAGGCAGGGGAGCGAAAGTTCGACAGGGCGCCCTTCGATATCTGCGAGCAGGCGCGGGAGATCATTATTTCCTCCGAACAGCGGCTGGAGAGCAAAAAGCTGGACGTGCGGTTTGAGGCGGAACGGGACAACATGTTCGTCAACGCCGACCGTGATGCCATACATCAGATTCTCTACAATCTCTGCGACAACGGCATCAAATTTGCGAAAGAGGCAGGGGTTTACGAGATCAGCATCCGCGAAATGGGCGGAAAAGTGGTGATCAGCGTGTACAACGAGGGCGACGGCATCCCCGAAGGAG